>JANXNT010000209.1 GCA_025353985.1 Limnoglobus sp. | reverse complement strand
AGCGCGCTAGCGAGGGAGTCGTGGCGAGTCTTCGAGACACGACGCAAAACATACATCCTGGGCACACAAGCCGTCATTCCTCGCTAGCGCGTCGGGCTAACAAGATCGGAATTGTTAGCGAGGGATGATATCGTTTCTGCGAAGGCGTGCATTTTCGTGGGTTTCCCTCGCTGGCGCGTCGGGCTAACAAAACCGTTCGGGCAATCCCGTTAGACCGACGTGCCAGCGAGGGTTCGTATCAATCTGCTATTGGTTCCGAATATACTCTGCGATGGCCTGCCTCGATTTTTCGTGATCGACGTAAACGTCCCAGCCACGTTCGGTCCACCATTTTTTTCTTTGGGGAACCGTCGGGCACAGTTTACGAGTACACCACGCTTTGAACTGCTCGCGGGGAATTTCAATTCGCGTTTCTGCTGAGAGCAGAACATGTACGTGATTGCTGCGGCAATTCACGGCATGCAATTCCCAGCCGCGAATTTGGCAATGGTCGACGATAATTCGGTTAACGATCTGACGTTGAGTGTGATCGAGAACAACGGCAAATTCCGTCATCATCAACGTGGCTTCACGCAGTTGCAAGGCATCGGGTTCGCAGAGTCCAACATTGGGATCGAACCATCCGCGGTTGTCGCCGGGCAGCCAAGTGCCATAGGTCGTCCATGTTGTAAAGATGGCGAACGACATGGACGATTCACTTTCGTTGGTTCCTATCGTTTCTGCGATGACGTGCATTATCGCATGTTTCCCTCGCTAGCGCGTCGGGCTAATGGTTAGCGCCGTTCGTGCGTCTTCTGGTGTAGAAAACATCCGTCGCACGACGGCGCGCGAGATTCGCCCGTCGAAGCCTGCGAACAATAACCCGGCGAGTGGCTGTTTCGTTGCGCGTTCGGCGAATTGCTTGCGCATCAGTCGCAGATCGGGCGTTTCGCCGATCTCGGCTCGCAGTTTTGCGGCACTGGCGATGCCGTACGCCATCAGCGATTCGATGTCAATTAAGTACGCTTGGAACGCATCGTAATGCTCGCGATAGTACGCGAGAACTTCCTCTGGTACGCGGTCGCTGCCGAGCGATTGCAGTTGGTGTTCGAGGTCCGGCCAGCCTTGCCACTCGGGGTGCGAATCGATCATTTCCACCGTTCGGGTGTACGTGCAACTGACGACGAGCTTGAGCAATCGCAGGTAATCGGGCGACTTCACCTTCACGCGATAAACCACCTCGTTGCCGCGCTCGATGACGATCACGGTGCCTTCCTGATCGGTGCCTTTCCACACCGCCAGTAGCTCGTCGATCTGCGCCGCGAGCGTTTCCGATTGCGGCTGAAACGCATCGACCACCGTCAAGTGGCTCGCCGATGCGATCGACTGCAACTCGCGATACGGCACATACCGGCACGCAATTTTGTCGAATGCGGCGATCAAGATCAGATCTTCGCGGCCCGCATAATCCGTGATGACTTGCGAATCCGGGTGCAGAAATTCGAACAACAGCGTGAGGTTTTCGAACTCCGGAAGTGGCCGTAACAGGAGCGGATATTTCGCGGCCGCAACCTGCCGCGACGTACGGAGATAATCGAAGTGCGACAACTTCGTCGGTGCTTCATCCTCTTGCGGACCAGCACAGATTGCGCCTTCGATCATCCCGCGCGTCGTGAACCAAACCTGCCCGCCATGTTGGAATCGCTGAATGAGTGTGCCATCGAATTTCCGCAGGAATAGCAAGCGCGAATCCGGCCCAAGCTCCATTAAACTCGCGACATCGGCAAGCGTCACGTTGCGTTCGCCGAGGTTGTAAATCTTCACCAACGGCAACGAAACCAACTCGAATGGCGACCGCCGATAGACGATCCCTTTCGCATAAAGCTGATGCGGTTCTTGCGGCGTAAACAACGCCTTCGTAGCATTCGCCAGCACCAACTCGCCCACGTCCCGCTTCATCAACAGCGGGTCCGCATCGATACGTGCCAGCACCCCCGCCGCATCGTCTCGCAACGCCGCCAGCAACTTGTCCGTTCGAAGTTCCATAAGCCCGATTCTAGGCGAGCGGTGGATGTTAGCCAAATGATCCAGGAAACATCATATTCATTTTTAACATACAGAGATTGCTACCGCGAAAACGGCGCGGCGAATCAGGGAGAAAAACCTGCACCCACACGATTTCCTGAAGTCAATAAGTTCTAGGCGATATGACGTAAGTCGGAATTCGCGACGTGCACGAACGTACTCAAAAGTGCGCCGAAATGACCCAGAACGGGCGCGCAATGACACAGAAAGAGCGTGCACGGTCGATTTTAGGTCGCATAGTGTCCCGAAAAGGTCGGTACTTGCGCCGAGTGCCGAATCGATGTGCCTCGCCGTAAACCCTGATAAGATCACATGATACCGCAAAAACGCCAGGAACAAATCAGCGATTTGCGATCAAAAAGTGGCATTTTGAGACGCAAAAAACACGAAAAACACGGTTTTTGAACTTCCGCAATTCGGACTTACGTCGATTCGGACGTGGTAAAGTGACCCGAAAGAACCTCATTCGGGGCGACACAACATGATCCGGAATGTGTATTGGCTCATCGCGTTTGCGGGGATCGTGCCGGTCGTTGCCGCTCAGGAGAAGCCGGTTGCAGACGTACGAACCGCCACGAAACTGGGGCTGCAACGGCTGTACCAGGCGGGGCGGAACTGGCAGGAGAACGCCACCTGTTTCTCGTGCCATCACCAGCCGTTGCCGATGTTCGCAGCCACCGAAGCGGCCACGGTTGGCATGGCCATTGAAGCCAAAGAACTGAAATCGCAAGCCGATTTCACGCACGATTACTTCCAGCCACGCATCGAAACGATGATTGCCGGGAAGCACGTGCCGGGTGGTTCCGCAACGGCATCGTACGGGCTGTGGGCGATGATGTTGAACCGTCGCCCCGCCGACGACACCACGACGGCGATCGTCGCGTATTTGTTGCAAATCCAAGGAAACGAAGGCCCGTGGGTGCCATCATGTACGCGGGCACCGATGAACGCGAAAGTCGGCACGACGGTTTTGGCGCTGATCGGCATGACGCATTACGCCAGCGAAACGCAACGAAAAGAAGTGGCAAAAGCCGCAATTGCCGCCGAAGCCTGGCTCGCGAAAGTGCCGCTCACCAGCACCGACGACCGCTTCTGGCGGCTCTGGGGGCTACATCGATTATCGGGAAATGTGGCGGAGATTAAGGAACTGCGCACGACGCTGATTGCGGCCCAACAGAAGGACGGCGGTTGGTCGCAAACGAAGAGCATGGCAAGCGATGCGTACGCTACGGGGCAAGTGCTTACCGTGCTGCGCCAGACCGGAACGCCACGCGATGACGCGATTGCGATACGTGCGTCCGACTATCTGGTTCGCACGCAACACGCCGATGGTTCATGGCGTGTAGAGACTCGCGTGAAGGCCGTGCAACCGTATTTCGACAACGGCGACCCGTACGAAAAGCACCAGTTTCTATCCGTTGCCGCCACATCCTGG
>JANXNT010000190.1 GCA_025353985.1 Limnoglobus sp. | reverse complement strand
AGCGTATACAGGCGACCCGACGAAGCTGGCATCTGCCAAACCACCGTTTCCCGGCCCACGAGCAACGACTTCACGACTTCTTTCAATTCCGTCGGCGGGGTTGTAGCCGGTAAATTGACGACGGCAGTACCATCGATCGGCCATATCAGGCCGGCGTGTTTCCACCCCGATGCCAGTGCCCAGGCCGCGATGTTCGATTCGAGCGTTTGACCGTCTTTCGACTCGGCAAACCACGCCGGCAGGAATGCCAATCCAGTTGATATTCCTCCCAGCGCAGTCATTCAGTGCCTCTCGACGAAATATTTTGTGAATCCAAGATTCATCTCAGATGGGAGATGAATTACTCGAATTCCATGCATATTTAGAACGGGCACGAAGGAAGTCAACGAATTATTGTCGTTCCGCCTCAAGTCGATACCCGGAGGGGAACTTCAGAATTACAGAGAAATGTACCCAGATTGCGCAATCCGAAATGTCAAGCGATCAAAAGTGGAAAACAGTGAGGCTGCAAGAATCGGGCAAACTATACCCCGTTCAGCCAGAGAATCCGAGTTTTTCGACCTCTGGATCGAGTTGGAATCGGGGCCAGAGTCGATTCACGATCGCGATAGGGTCTCGATTGATCTCGTCGATGAATGATTTGCAGGCATCGAAGAGGTCTCGAAGTGTATTGTGGCAGAAATGCTGTGTCACTTCTTCGCGCATCCATTTCCACAGGCCTTCGATCGGTTCAGATCCGGGCTGTATCCCGGCAACAGTTCGAGCGTGATACCCAATTCCACTGCCGTTTTCTGGACGAATTTCGCTTTATGCCAGGGAGCACCATCCCAAATCACCACGATTTCCCGGCCATCGTTTCCGACCCACTCCTTGATACGGTGTAAAAATTGGGCGGTGGTTTCCTTGTTGCACGAGCCGTCGGCCCAGATCAGGCATTGGCCATCGCTGAAGTGGTAGGCTCCGAACCAATTGATGCGGTCGGATAACGGCGCGCATCCGCTGACCTTCCAGAGTCGTTCGCCGACACGACCCCACGTGTAACCCAAGTCCATGTCGCGGTGAAAGTGCGATTCGTACACATAAATCACCACCACTTCCCGATGCACTACCCGCTCGTAAAGACCCGCAAACCGTTTCAAAAACGCCGCCCGTTTGGTGGGATTGCGTTTGCCGAGGAGCTTTTTGCATTTCTTCCCACTCAACTCCGCCGCTTGCAGCATGGCGTGTCACGTCGATCGCGATACCACCTTTTCGAG
>JANXNT010000145.1 GCA_025353985.1 Limnoglobus sp. | reverse complement strand
CCCCAAATGACACAGAAAGGACGCGCAATGACACAGAAAGGGCGCGCACGGTCGATTTTAGGTCGCTTAGTGACCCAAAAAGGTCGGCACTTCCAGCGAGTGTGGAATCGATGGCACTCGACGTAACCCACGACACCAGTTTAATTTGCGGCAAAAACATGGCAAACGCATCCGCGATTTGCGATCAAAAAGTGGCATTTTGAGACGAAAAAACACCCGAAAATACGGTTTTTGAGCGTCCGCAATTGTGACTTACGTCGATTGTGAAAGCGCAAATCACCAGTTTACGCCGGGATCGACTTGCCTTTGGCGGCAAGGAGGCGGCCGAGGTGATCGGCGGACATGAGCGGGTCGTCGGTGAGGACGCCGCCGATTTCGGTGAGCACGAAGCGTTCGAGATCGTCGCCGGTCCAGCCGTCGTCGATGAGCTTCTGGCCGATCGCTTCGAGGGCTTTGTCGCGGAGTTTGTCGGTCTGCCGCGAGATCGTTCCTTCGTGGACGCCGAGGAGGTGCGAGACATCGCGTTGGCTCATTTTGTAGCGCCAACGCAACCCGAGGATGAGCCGTTCGCTGTCGGACACCTGCGATAACCAGTCGCGGGCCGCCACGTTGAAGGCATCGTGCCAGCGGGCTTCTTCCTTCGGCGCGCTCGGGATCGGCATCGCGATGTCGTCGTCGGGCAACGTCTGAATGCCGGTGTACTGCCGTAACTTCGATAAATGCCAATTCTGGAACACGCGGATCAGCCACGGCGCGAGCGGGCGCTGGCCATCGAACCGCGCCATCACCGGCAGCGTGCCTTCCGAATCCGCCACGATAAGATGGCTCCAGAATTCATCGACGGCGGTCTCCTGTTTCTCTTCGTTTCGCGGGTAAAGCCGCACCGCGCGTGCGCGAAGGGCATCGACGAGCAAGCAATCGCTGCGGCCCGTTCGTGCGGCAAATAGCTGTTCCCACGCGGTTTCCTGGCCATCAAGGCAGCCGATGCAGACGGCCCAATCGGTCGCGTACAGCCCGTCGAGATACGTCGTCCACGTCGCGGGAGTGGCACCGAGAGTCTTGTCGATTTTCGCTGCAAAAATGCGAAATGTCCGCAACAGGTGCGCATCGAACGCTTCGCGCGTTAGCAACACGGACGGCAGTTGCACGCGCACGAAGTGGTAGGCGAGCGCGATGCGGGCGCGATCCCGTTCAGTCGGCGGTAAGGCTTCGGTCGTCACGCCTGCGATCTCCGTATCAGTCGCCCGTGGATCGTTCGCAGTCATTTTATGCGCCAACGAACCGCGTTGCGCCGAATCGGGAAGTTTACATGTCGGTGATGCTACCCAAAGCCCACGGACGACCGTCCGTGGGGAGTTCCTGGTCTCTGGAAGCGGATGCACTTTATAATGAGAATTCAGACAGTATTCGAGCGATTTTCATGCCCGGAAGTAGTAGTTCCGATTCACGCCATCGAAAGCAACCCGTGTTTCGGCAGCACTTCTTGAAAAGCTTGCCAGAACCGCACGGGCACGGGTCGTTGCGACCGACCTTCTCCATCAGTTCTTTATCGCCGTGAACGACCCGTTCGCCTCGTTTGACCTGCGTTTCAGAGGGGAAGCCCTTGCGGCGCTTACTCATGACCTCGAAAGCAGGGCTGTTCGTCGTTGATGTGCGAATCCATAACGCACCGCCTTTCGTTTGACACGAAGTCCAAAGACACCTGACCCAGACACCGGGAGAAGGAAAGGGTTCAACAGATTCCACATCCACGCGAGTTTCGGAACCTGACTTTGAACAATCACTTTCAGACAGACTGTAGGCTTGGGGTTGACAGGTAAGCAGTTGCTTACATATACTGTCGGCATGGTCGTAACTTCCGATCGCGAACCGGATGTGTTCACTGCGATCAGCCATTGTGTGCGACGCCAGGTGCTGGATCTTCTCACCGAAGCCGAGCGCTCTGTCAACGACATTGCCGCACACTTCGAAATGAGCCGTCCTGCTATCTCACAGCACCTTCGTGTCTTGCTTGATGTCGGTCTTGTAGCAGAGCGGCGGCATGGCCGCGAACGCCGTTATCGCCTTGTGCCCGAACGACTCGGACCGGTGCGAGAATGGATCGCGCAGTACGAGCGGTTCTGGGACGATCACCTCCAGCGTCTTCAGGAGCATCTGTCGAAAACGAGCAAAGAATGAACGATGCGATTCACAGAGAGATCCAGTTTCCGCAACCACGAGAGCAGGTCTGGCGGGCGATCGCCGACCGCATCGCCCTGGCCGAATGGATGTACCCCAACGACTTCGAGCCGCGTGTCGGGCACCACTTCACGTTCCGCGTGCCGCCGAAGCCCGAGATCGGTTTCGATGGGTTGATCGTTAGTTGCGAGGTGCTAGAGTGCGAACCGCCGAGTCGGCTCGTGTTCTCGTGGACTGTCGGCGGCCCCGTCGTCAACACGCAGGTTTGCTTTCGGCTCGAACCGGACGGCGTTGGTACACGATTGATTTTCGAGCATTCCGGTTTCGACCTTTCCCATCCGTGGGGCGATCGAGCGTTCGAGGGAGCCGGTTTCGGCTGGGCGAAGATGATCGGTCAGCTTGTTGCCGTCGTCGCGCGCCTGGCAGCGGACCGCAAATAGGATCTCTGCCGACAACATCACAATTACAAGGACACATCATCATGAGCCTGGGCATTCGTCGTTCGATCCTTTGCTGGATTCACATTCTCTTTGGTCTAACGATCGTCGGTTACATTTACGGTCCCCCTGAGGAAGTTTACCAGTACCGCGACAATTACCGGTTTATATTCGTTCCTATCATTTTCCTTACGGGATTCTGGATGTGGAAAGGCCATGTGCTTCTAAGACTGATTCCGAAACGATCTGCTTGATCGAGGCAACACTTCACACCACAGGAAACCGATATGAAGCACCTGAAAGCAAACAACGAGTTGTCGCCAGCGCAACGGCAAGACTTACTCGGAACGTTGCAAGTTCGTTTTGAGAAAAACAAGAGACGGCATCGCGGTCTGGAATGGGCAAAAGTGAAAGCCAGGCTGGAAGCGAATGCCGAGAAACTCCGGTCGCTCCACGAAATGGAACGGACGGGCGGCGAACCGGATGTTGTCGGTTACGATAAAACAAGTGGCGATTACCTGTTCTTCGATTGCTCGGCGGAAAGCC
>JANXNT010000298.1 GCA_025353985.1 Limnoglobus sp. | reverse complement strand
GCTCGCCGAACTGGAACTGTCGGTTCGTGCAACGAACTGCCTGGAATCCGAAGGCATCACGACGGTTCGCGAACTGATGTCCCGCACCGAAGAAGAACTCCTCGAAGTCCGCAACTTCGGCGAAACCACGCTCAAAGAAGTTACCGGCAAGTTGAAGGAACGCAACCTTCACCTGGGCATGAAACTGCCACCGGTACGTCGATAAATCCGCATTCAGCAGTCAGCGATCAGCCAATCCGAGAGGGTTTGCTAACCGCTGACTGGGGTTTTGTTTGAGTTGACCGCTGATAGCTGACCGCTTTGAGCTTTCGACTGTCTGCTGCGAAGAACGTGTCCCCCGCTTTCCTTGGCACGGAGCGGGGTTCTCACACCATACTTAATTGAGGGTCTCATGCGCCACCGTCTCAAAGGCCGGCACCTTAACCGGACGTCCAGCCACCGCCTCGCTCTCTTCCGGAACCTTTCCCGCGCACTCATCACGCACGGATCGATTCAGACGACCGTCCCGAAAGCCAAAGAGCTTCGTCCGTTCGTCGAGCGACTGATTACGCTCGCCAAGAAGGCCGCACTCGTCGACGACGGCACGCCATCGGGCAAGATCCAGTCGCTGCACTATCGCCGTCAGGCAATGGCGCTCCTCGGGCCGATGCACGGCACGGGTGTTTACACCAAAGAAAACAAGCTCGCCGAAGAGAACAACACCGTTCTCAAGAAGCTCTTCAACGAAATCGGCCCGCGCTTCAAGGATCGCCCAGGTGGGTACACCCGCGTCATGAAGTTGCATTATCGTCGCCTCGGCGACGCCGGTGAAACAGCCGTCATCGAGATGCTGAAGGAAGGCGAAGTCAAAGTCCAACGCCGCTCCGGCACACCCGCCGCACCCGCCGCACTCATCTCACAATAGTAATTCGGGCGAGTATCGAAACCAAAAGCCCGCGTTCAGACTCCAAAGTCCGAACGCGGGTTTTTTACGTATTGGCCGATGCAACTGCCCTCGGTAGTTCGCACAGGTCGCCACTGATGTACAGGTGGTGCCACAATTGCGTGGCCGTCACGGCGGTTAGGCCCATTTCGAGGCCGGTTCGTGCGAAGCCGCGGCGCATCGTGCCGACTTTCGCTGAGGCTTTCTCCACCGCTTCGTAGTCGAAATAACCGGTTTTTGCCATTGATTCGCGACTCATCACTTGCTGAATCCACGGCTCTTTGCCGCCCATCGCGAAGGCGTCCATCGGCGCGCGGAACATGTGCTTCTTCCGCCACGCGACTTCCTTCGGCAACCAGCGTTCCGCGACTTTGCGCTCGATGTATTTGTCCGTGAGGCCACGCAGTTTCCAGCGTGGGTGGAGCGTCGCCAGGAACGAAAGCACGTCTTCGTCGAGGAACGGATATCGCGCTTCGACGGAGGAATGCATCGCCACGCGGTCGCCCTTCGAGGCCATGAGGTGGCCGGGGAGCATGATGCGGGCACCGAGCGACATCTGCCGGTTGAACGGCGACCAACGACGGAGATTCGGCGAGAGTTCGAGGTCTTCGAAAGCCGAGTGCGACAGCATTTTTTCGCGAAGTTCGCCGCTAAAGAAGCGGATTTTGTTCATACTCATGAGGCCGTAACAGTCGACCCAGCCGTTGTGCCCGCCGAGGACTTCGTGCGTGCGGCGGATCTGTTCCATCGGGAACATCGGCTGACCGGTGAGCCGTGCGCCGAGCCGCCGCAGGCGTAGTGCCATGCCGGGGATAATATCGGTGTAGCCCAGGATTTTATGGATTTTGAACCACGAATACCCCGCCATCCACTCGTCGGCCCCTTCGCCGGTCAGCGCGACTTTGTAGCCGTTCTGGTGGACGGTCCGCG
>JANXNT010000119.1 GCA_025353985.1 Limnoglobus sp. | reverse complement strand
AGCGCGACGCCAATAGCGGGCCAGAATCGGGCTTCCTTCGGCGAAAGGTGAACGTGGCCATCTTTGCCGCGCGCCGCCGTCCAGTCGTCCATCGGTGGCGGATCGTCGCGCAAATCGCGATAGAGTGTACGCCGCAATCGCTGGAGTGCCTTCGCTTTGTTCTTGTGTTGCGAACGGCTTTCTTCGGCAATCACGATCAACCCCGTCGGCAGGTGACGCAACCGCACCGCCGACGATGTCTTGTTCCGCTTCTGCCCGCCCGGCCCACTGGCGCGATACGTATCGACCGCACATTGCGCCAGCAAAAGTGCATCGGAGAGCGTCGCCCAAGTCGCACGGGGAAGGCGGGGTGTCATGGCTGGTGGCTTCGGATGGCGGGGTTCACGATCTTCTCGGTGGGCCATTCGCCGCGCAGGATCGCGATCGCCGATTCCGCTGCGGAACAGGCCATGTCGCCGAGCGATTGGACATCGACGCCGGCCGCGTGCGGGGTGAAAATGACGTTGTCGAACGCAAACAGCGGATGATTCTGCGGTGGCGGTTCTTGCTCGAAAACATCGAGCAATGCCGCGCCGATCTGCCCGCTTTTCAGCGCCTCCACGAGATCGCTTTCGCAGACCAGCCCGCCACGCGACGTGTTTATCAGCACCGCACCCCGCTTCATTTTGGCGAAGGTTTCGCGGTTCATCAGGTGCCGCGTTGGCCCCGTAAGTGGCAGGTGCAACGAGAGGAAATCCGCTTGCGAAAGCAGTTCGTCGAACGACACGAGAGTCACATTATGTGCATCGCAGAATGCATGGTCCGGGAACGGATCGTACGCGATTACGCTCATTCTGAAGGCATTGGCACGAACGACCATCGCTTGGCCGATGCGCCCGAGACCCGCGAGGCCGATCGTTTTCCCGCGTATCGGCACGCTGCGATTGCGCGGCCATATCCCGCTACGAATATCGAGTGTATGGTTCGCGATTTGCCGCGTGTACCCGAGGATCATCGCGAAGGCATGTTCCGCAACCGACTCGTGATTGCAACCCGGCGTGATGGTGACGGCGACCCCGCGCGTTGTCGCGGCGGGAATATCCACCGCATCGTAGCCGACACCCACACGGGCCACGACGCGGAGTTTCGGAAACGCATCGAAGAGTTCCGCAGAATAAGTCTCCGATCCCGCAATCACCGCAACAACACCGGCGAGCGCATCGCGAAGTTCAGAAGGCGTCGGCTGGTTCGCCTTCGACGGAACCGGGTACATCACAACGTACCCCGCCGCTTCCAGCAACGGCCGATACCGCGCCTCAAGCACCTGCAAATCGCGCGGGGCAACGAGTATCTTTGGGAGCATCGCGAATCTTCCACCAATGGTACTCGGGGCTGCGTGTGGTATTGCCTCCGCTACAATACGCCTGTCGGTAGTCGGTGGCCGGATACGCCTTCCCCCGATGGTTCCCCGTTCGACGACGGTTCGCGAATTCCTGTGAACCTTCGGTCCACTAACTACGTCCCATAGTCCGAGCCTGGCGACGGCACTGGATAGGCTCTGAAATAAACCGTCGCAACTTCTATTATGGCCGACTTGAAACTGCGTCATGCGATTGCCCTCGAAGCCGCCCGGCTGATGTACGAACGGTCGGAGTCCGAGTACTTCACCGCGAAGAAAAAGGCGGCGAAGCGACTTTGTCGCGGGTACGTCAAACCGAGCGACTTGCCGAGCAACACGGAAGTCCGCGATCTCATCCAACTGTTCGCCCGCACCCACGAAGGCGAATCCCGTACCACGAATCTCAAGCAGATGCGGCTATACGCACTGCAACTGATGCGGCTCCTGCGCCGCTTCCGCCCACGGCTCATCGGCAGCGTCATGACCGGCCACACCCGCAAGGGGTCGGACATCGATTTGCACCTCTTCAGCGACTTCATCGAGCCGATCACCACGACGCTCGAAAGCGAAGGTTTGACGTACGAAGTCGAGTACAAAAAAGTGACGAAAGACGGCGAGCCACGCATCTTCACGCACGTTCACGTATTCGGCACGTTCCAGATGGAACTGACGGTTTACGCAGAGAATCAAGCCCATTACGTGTTCAAGTCGTCGATCACCGGGAAGGGCATCGAGCGGGCGTCGATTGCGGAACTCGAGGCGTTGATGCGCGAAGAATATCCGGGTTGGAACCTCGATGAGGCACTCGAAGAAGAACAGCAAACGGTCGATCCGTACCAACTCTTTCGCTTGTTGTTATTGCCGCTCGAAAGCGTGCGGCAAAGTGCGGTTTGGCACCCCGAAGGCGATGTGCTTTACCACACGCTGCAAGTGTTCGAACTCGCAAAAGACGCGCGGCCGTGGGACGAAGAATTCCTGCTCGCGGCGTTGTTGCACGATGTCGGGAAGGGCATCGACCCTGGCGATCACGTCGGTGCAGCCCTGCAAACGCTCGATGGATTGCTCACCGAACGCACCGCGTGGCTGATCGAAAACCACATGCTCGCACACGACTTCAAAGCGAACCGGCTCGGGGCACGCGCGAAGCATCGCCTCGAAACGCATGAGGAATTCGAAGACCTGATGTTGTTGAACGAGTGCGACTGCGGCGGCCGCGTACCCGGCGCGATCGTCGGCACCGTCGACGAAGCCTTGCAGTTCATCAAAGACGTGGAACAATCGAACCGCGGGAAGTGAAGTACCCAGTGGGCTTGGGTGATTTACTTCTCGTCTTTGGGTAGCTTGGTTGTGTCGACGCCGGCGGTCACTTCGCTCGAATCGTCGGCGAATTTTGCGATGAGGTCGGCGGGTTTTACCACGAGGAGTTTCATGTTCAGTGCGCCGTTGGGGAACTTGACGCGGGTGCTGCGGCCGGGATCTTTGGCGAATGTGAGCCATTGATCGGCGTCGAGGTCGGTCGGCGGGGTGGCGTCGGCGGAAGCGTGACGCAGTTCCAGAAGGGTGCCGCGTTCGTAGTTGCCATACACGTTCGCGGCGAGGCTCTGCCAGGACAGAAACGCCTTCGGTTCGGCGAGCGGATCGGCTTCCTTAATCACAATCAGCGGTGTCGGCATCCGTCGTCGTTCGGACGGCGCGAACAACGATCGCTCGGCTTCGACCGAGAGGAACGTCGGTGGCCCCGCATTCGCCCGCCCGGCCTGAATGTCGAACAGCGCCCCGCTCAGGATCGTCGTGGCATTCTTCCACTTGATGATCGCCTTCGGGGGCGGCAGATTCGATTCCTTCGCGGCAGGGTCGACCCACAAGAACGAGCCATCGAGAACGAACGCCGATTGTTCGATGGTGAGGTCGAATGGCCGTGCGGATTTCGCCCATACGGCACGCCCATGACCGCGAACCAGCGTGTTCAAAAACAGTACCTTCGGCCCATCGACGGGATCGTCCGAGTTCATCCGCATCTCGCGGCTCGGGTCGGGGAAGGCGACCACCGTGGGGGTGTCGTCGTCGCGCTCATCGTCCTTCTTTTCCAGCGTAATCAGGCAATCTTTGAAGCTGCATTCGCGGCCACCCGCGATCGTGACAACCGACTGTCGTTGCGAAAGTTGGATTCGCAAACCGGAGAACGTCAGTTCGCCTTCGACGTGTGGGAACATGCTCGCATCGCGGAATCGCGGCGTACCTTCGGGGACGAGCACGGGGGTGAAATTCGGGTACGGTTTGATCGTCGCCTTGAGCTTCTTTTCCGGCAGTGGCGGCACCGGCACGCGCCCGTTTACGGCGACCAGCAGCGTGTCGCCGGGCTTCAGGTTCGACCACGCCGTTTCGAATGCGGGGTAGATCCGGTTTGCGGCATCTTCAGATTCGGCTTCGGGGAAGACGATCAACTCGTTGGCCTTGGCGACGACGGCGAGTTGCGCGCGAGGTGGCGGCCACGATGGCACGCCATCGGCCACTTTGTAAATCATGTCGTTCAACGTCGGCCCGAGAATCGCCTTCGCGCCGAGGACGTGAATCGGCGGCAGCATCCCGAGTTTGCGATCCGTGAGGATGTTCAACTTGAAGGCGTTCCACGGCTCGTCGCCTGCCAGTAATCGGCGCGGGTCGGCGGCCACCCACGGAGAACGCACGATCAATATCGGCTTGGTATCGCCAGTCGGTGTCGTCACGGCGAAGTAGCCGTTCGGCTGGCCGCCTTCGAGCGGGCCGAACCGCACCAGTGGCACCACATCGGCCGCGTGCAACACC
>JANXNT010000112.1 GCA_025353985.1 Limnoglobus sp. | reverse complement strand
CAGTCCTTCGGCGTGTTTGCGAACGACCTCCGGCCCGAAGCTGCGCCCGACGCGATGCTGGTTCCGCGCGTGGCATTCTTCGGGTGGCACGTTCAGCACGACGGCCACCGCCGGCACGCCACACTTCCGCGCGATCTCCAGCAACGGCCTCCGCGATTCGGCACGCACATTCGTCGCATCGATCGCCGTCGTCCGCCGATACATGAGCCGCTTGGATGCCGCGAGGTGCAACATTTCAAACGCACCCGCCGACACCGATTGATCGGAATCATCGTCTGCAAGCATCGCGCGGAAGAAGTCCGACGACAAGATTTCCGTCGGCAGAAAGTGCGCCTTCGCGAACGTTGATTTCCCCGAACCCGACGGACCCACCAGCACCACAAGGCAGGTTTCGGGCAAATGAATCTTCACAGCGTTGCCTCTGAATTAAGATGAGTGGCGAGTGACGAGTGGTGAGTGACGAGAAAAAACTTCTTATCTCGCCACTCATCACTCATCACTCACCACTCGCCACTCGCCACTATCGGCTGCGGGCCAGGTACTCTTTCAGGTCGCGGGCGGGCATCGATCGGGCGTATAGCCAGCCTTGTGCGAGTTGCACCGCACGCCCTTTCAGGTGCGTCGCCTGATCTTCGCGCTCGACGCCTTCGGCAACCACCTTCAGCCCGAGTTTCAGCCCGAGTTCGATCAAGCTGTCGAGAATCAGCGGGATCGCGTCGCCTTTGCCTTCGCCGGGCAGGAACGAGCGATCGATCTTCAGCAAGTGGAACGGAAATTTGTGCAGGTAATTCAGGCTCGAATAGCCGGTGCCGAAGTCGTCCAGTGCGAAGCGAACACCCTGTGCGGTCAGGCGTCGCATCTCGTTCGCAACGTCTTCGACCGGCCCTTCGATCAGCCCGCCCTCGGTCACTTCGAACACGAGGCGGTTCGACGGAATCCCGGCTCCGCGTGCCACATACACCACGTCGGCGGCGGTGTTCGTCGTCAACATCACGGGCGGCAAATTCACCGTCAGATAAAAGTCCGGCATACTGCGGAAGACATCGGTGAGGTCCATGCCCGCCCTGCGAACGAGCCACAACGTCAGGTCGTCGATCGCGCCGGTTTG
>JANXNT010000107.1 GCA_025353985.1 Limnoglobus sp. | reverse complement strand
ATAAGAGCGGCAACCCTCTCGTGTACAACACCAAAACCGGCCAAGTCAGCGGCTCCGAAAGCTCCGGCGGTACGTTCTCCAACACGAAGTAACCGCCATGATTCACTTCTATCGTTGGGATTCGGCAACGAACACGGCCAGTTGCCCACTCGCAACCGAGATTCCGAAAAGTTCATCCGACATCGCCGAAGGTACGATCATCTGGATCGATCTCGAGAACCCGACGCCCGAAGAAGAAGCCCAGGTTTTTCGTGATTTCCTGCCCGTTCACCCACTCACACTCGAAGACATCACCCGACCGCGACGCCTCGAAGACGGCATGGCACACCTGCCGAAGGTCGAGGAATTCCCGACGTATCTCTACGTCGTTGCGAACCCGCTACCGATGGAAGTTTGCAACCCGGATAAGCCGAGCGCAGCCGAGGTGACCGAGGCCAACGCCCAGAAACCGCGGCGGATGCGTTCCAACTGGATTCGCCCGCAACTCAACGGCATCCTCACACACAATATTCTCATTACGCACCATTACGACGAACTGCCGTGCGTCAATCAGGTGCGTGGCTACGTTGGTCGCCGAGCCGAGACAACGGGCCGCGGGCCGGATTATCTTTTCCACCTCGTGCTCGATGAAATGGTCGACGAATACGCCCCCGTCGTCGAGCGATTCGGCGAACAACTCGACCGCATCGAAACGAAATTATTCGCGAAGCCATCACCGCAGATTCTTAAGACGCTGTTGCGGTTAAAGCGGCAAGTCGTGTTCCTCCGCAAGACGCTGATTCTCGAACGCGAAGTGCTGGCACGGCTCGTTCGCGGCGAGTTCGATTTGGTAAAATCGCACGAAATCGTCTATTATCGTAACGTCTACGATCACCTGGTCCGTTACACCGAACTCATCGAAGGCGCACGCGAAATGGTCAGCGACCTCATGCAAACGCATCTCGCGGCGGCGTCGAATCGCCTCAACGAAGTCATGAAGGCGCTGACGGTCATCTCGCTGATCGGGGCAGTTTGCACGCTGATCGCGGGCATCTACGGCATGAACTTCGAGCACATGCCCGAGCTAAAATGGGCGTATGGCTACCCGTTCGCGCTCTCGCTGATGGCCGCCACCGTCGTCGTCTCGCTCGCGGCCTTCCGCTGGAAGAAGTGGATTTAAAAGATTTTCATTCGGGTACGCCCGACGGTTTTGTTAGCCCGACGCGCTAGCGAGGGAAACACACAATGACATACGCATTGTCGCAGAAACGAAAACAATTCCTCGCTAGCGCGTCGGGCTAACGAGACGGAATGATATCGAATACGCACTCGAATCGCATCGTCGCGTACAACGAGCGTACGGTGTTTCGTATCTCGGAGAATTGTCATGAGTGAAGCGATCGCGACCAAACCGCCGATGTTGCCGAGCGCGGACTTGGAAATCAAAGACGCCTACCTAATCTTTTCTGCAATCTGGGTCGACCTCCAAGAGCGTTTTGGCCGCGACAACCTGAAGTTCCCGCGCGAGTTCATTTGGCTCGGCGGCGCGCCGGGAGCGGGGAAGGGCACGAACGCGGCGTTCATTGCCGAGGCACGCGATATCACCGCACCGCCCGTCGTCATTAGTTCACTCCTCACCGCGCCTTCCGCGCTCGCGATTAAGAACTCCGGCCAGATGGTCGGAGACCGCGAAGTCATCGGTTTGTTACTAGAAGAACTGCTCGACCCGGAGTATCACGATGGCGTCATCGTCGATGGCTTTCCGCGCACGAAGGTGCAAGTCGAATGCCTCAAAATGTTCTACAACGCGATGCTCGAACTGCATGTGGAGCATCGCGCCGGCGAGTTTTCCCGCGCGTTCCGCAAGCCGATGTTCCGCATTAGTTTGTTGTTCGTTTCGGAAGATGTCAGCGTGCGGCGTCAGCTTTCGCGCGGGCAACAAATTCGCGAGCATAACCGACAAGTGCGCGAAACCGGCATCGGCGAGGAACGCGAAGAACGCGTCACCGACTTCGACGAACAGCTTTGCCGCAAGCGTTACAAGGTGTTCAAGGAAACGAACTTCGACGCATTGCAGTCGCTACGCAAGATCTTCCACTTCCACTTCATCGATGCCGAAGGCGACTTGCCGGAAGTGCAGCGGAACATCCTGCGCGAGTTCGCGTACCAGAGTTCGCTCGAACTCAGCCCGGAAGTATTCGACCTCATTCGCAGCATCCCCGTGGCGACGAAACTGGGGATCCACGCACGCCAGGAACTCGTGACGCGGCTCGAAGAATACGTCGAACTCCACGAAGACACATTCCGCAACGTGGTGAAGCTGATCGAAAGCAAGATCATCCCGATTGTCCACGCACACGCGATGTCTGGCCATGCGCAAATCAACAGCGAAGAGTGCCTACTCGACGACCCTTTGGCACTGCGTATGGTCATCGACATTCTCTGGGAGCGCGGCTTCCACGCGATGGTCGACATCCACCGCGTCGAAGTCCCCGAGCGCGTCGATCCGGTCACGTGGGAGATCTGTTGCCGCGTGAAGAAAGTCTACCGCATCGAGGTTCGCTACCCGCCCTCGGACATTCGCCGAGGGCATTGATTTACTTTCGCGGAATTTGCGTCGCCTTGGCTTCGCCTTCGGTCAATCGCGAGTAGCCATCGATCGGTATATCGGTCCATTCCTGCTTCGCGCCCGATGGCCATTGCACGACCACTTTGCTGATAGCATTCGTCGTTCCGAGGCCAATAATGTGTCGCGGATCGTTCGTGGTCCCGTAACTCGCGCCGCCTTTGACGAACCGATGTTGCGTGCCATTTGCCGATTCGACGCTAATTTTGGCACCGACGATATCGCGATTATTAGCCCCCGCCAACTCGACACCGAGCCAGTGATTGCCACCGGGCGAGACGTTTTGCGCGATGACGACCGGTTCGTTCAAATGGCTAAACACAATATCCGTCTTGCCGTCGTTGTTGAGGTCACCGAGTGCCGCACCACGTGCATTGTGCTTGTCCTGGAAGTACTTTCCACCCTGTTCCGTAATCGGCACGAACTTACCCGCGTTGTTTTTGAGAAGGATGGGCCGCTGCTGTCGGCCAAACTTCGCGACGGGGAAACGGATGGCGTGCCCGTTCGCGATGAACAGATCTTCCCAGCCATCGTGGTCGAAGTCGGCAAAGCCGGTGCCCCAACTCACGTAGATCGCACCGATCACGCCGATACCTGCCGATGTCGTCGCATAATTGAACGTGATCCGATCGCCTTCGCAGCGATTTTTGTAAAGTGCCGGTAGTTCTTGTTCGTAGTTCGAAACGAAAATCGAAGGCCGTCCGCCACGGTCGTAGTCGGCAATATCGAGGCCCATGCTGCCGTTCGGCGTCGCGCGATCATCGCGTGCCACACTCGCGTTCATGCCGAGTTCTTCGAGCGTAATCTCCCCGCCCGGCTTCGTGCGATTGATGTACAGGAAGTTATCGTCGGTGTCGTTTGCAACGTAAATGTCGGGCTTGCCGTCGCCGTTCGCGTCGAAGAGGATTACTCCGATTCCCTTGCCATCGGTGCGTAATTTTAGCTTTGCAGTGATGTCCGTGAAGGTG
>JANXNT010000269.1 GCA_025353985.1 Limnoglobus sp. | reverse complement strand
GCGGGTAAACACGAACGACGCGACCCAGACTTTGCCGATCAAATCCGCTTTCGTGACCGTCTTGCCGCCACGTTCAACGAGCGTGAAATCGGGAACGGGGTAAGCAATCTCAGATTCCGTATTCGTCGGTAACGACGGCTGACACGATGTTGTCAGTAACAGGCAGAGAAGTAGCAGCGTGCGGAACATCCAATGCCCTCTTAGCCAATGTAACGTGGCAGCAACCAGTCGATAATCAGCAGGGCCATCACGCCCATTAAGTAGATGAGCGAGCCGCGTAGCACCTGGCGTGCGGAGCGTTCGGTGCGGTTGCGAGCGAAGCGAATCGCTCGCGTCAGGAACCAGACGCCGAGTGCGAACGAGCCGATCAGGAAGATTTCGCGGGCCGAGCCGATCAGGTACGGCGTCGTGCCGACGGCGATCAGTAACACGCAGGTGGCGATCGTCGCGACGCCCGTCCAGTAGCCATCGGCACGCTCGACGCATGGCAGCATTTTCATGCCTCCGCGAGCGTAGTCGTGGCGATGCATAAACGCGATTGAGAAGAAGTGCGGCAATTGCCAGACGAACAAAATCAGGAACAGCGCGAGTGCATCGGCGGTGAGCGTGCCATGTGCGGCACACCAGCCGATAACGGGTGGCAACGCTCCGGGGATCGCACCGACGACGGTGTTCCACGCGGTGAGCCGCTTCATCGGCGTGTAAACCGCAACGTAAAGGAACGCCGTTGCGGCCGCCGCAATCGCCGCCGACGGATGTTGCGGGATCGCGAACGCGAGGTACGCCACGCCGAGAATCGCGAGCGTCGCGCCGAACACAAAAACATCGGCGGGGTTCATCCGGCCCGATGGCAACGGCCGGTTCGACGTGCGATTCATGCGGGCGTCGGCACGTCGTTCGAGCCAGTGATTGAGGGCACTACCACCCGCCGCCACGAGCGCCGTGCCGATCAGCGTGTGCAAAAGCATCTGCAAACTCGGCGACGGCGCAGCCCCAAGGAAGAAGCCGACGGCCACGGTGAACAACGCCATGAATGCGATTCGCGGCTTCGTCAGTTCGAAGTAATCGGCCAACCTCGAACGCACCGCCGCGCTCTGTTCCGCAGTATCGGGGCTAGGCAGGGTCATGGTGGCAGTCAGTGTTCGCATAAGCAGTGGCCCGCAGTGGGTCGTCGCGTCTTGTTTCGTTCACACGATTTTAGGGATTTGCAGCGAGATCGGATGCGCTCAAATCTCGAAGATTCGCCGTTTCCTCGTCGACGTTGTTCGGTAACGGCGGGCGGCCCAAGCGCACCGCGAGTGCCACCGTTGCCGCGAGCAACCCCGCGCCGATGAGTTGGTGCCCCGTTCGCGTGAGAGCATCTTGCAACTTCACGACGCGCTCGATTGGCAGTACGAACGCTTGCGGGCCGCTCGTCGTGAACTTGCCGATATACGCTTCGACTCCGAGCACGAGTTGCACCGCAAGGATAATCATCAAGTGGTACGCGCCACTGGCAAATTTCGCGCGAACGACCGGCGACGACAGGATGCGAACCGAGAGCCAAACCAGCACGCCGGTGAGTGCGAACGCGGTCAGAATGTGCAACCGTTGCGCGAGCACCGAGCCGATGTGCCGGACCATGACGGCCCATATTAACTGTAAAACCAGCAGCCCGACCGCAAACATCGCGAAACGGGCGAAACTCTGGCGTGTGGCATTCGGCACCGAATCGTTACGGCGACGTGGCGCGGCCAGTACCATCGCGGCGATGAACGTAGCGAACGTAATCTGCCCAAAGACGCCGTGAATCGCCGCGAGATTCGTCCCCATCAGTGCATTCAAAAAGACGCGAAACCCGCCGAGCAAACCCTGCGCCATCACGAACACGAGGCCTACGCCCGCCGCCCCGCGAACCCAGCCACCCGCCGTGCCCGTGCCCGCCGCGAAGCCGCTAATCAGCAGTACGCCAATGGCGAACGCACCCGTCGCCACGCCTTGAGCCACAGGCCAATTCGTCACGTGGTTCAACAATTGGCTTTCGACGATGCGTTGTTCGTAATCGCGCTGTTTCGGGTCGAGTTGTTGCTGCGCCCGTGCCGTGTCTTGTATCGAATGCCAGACATTACCCATGCCGCGGTGGAACTCGCCGTACGCAACTAATAACAGCACGATGGCACCGAGGCCAACCCAACGCAAGCGTTTATTCGGCTCCGCGAACCACGCCCAGACTGCAAAAACCGTAGCCGCACCTCCGACAAGCCAACCGGCCAACCGGTGCGTATGTTCGAGCAAGAAGCCGACTTCCAAGCTCGTCCAATCTTTGTCCAGCAAGTACCACGGTTCGGTCGGCCAAACGGGGTCGGCCATACCAACCCGGAACGACGTGACAAAGCCGCCCAGCGTCAGCAACAGCACTGTCAACAGTGCTGTTATAATCGCGCAAATGCGGACTCCACGCGGTACGGGGCGAACAATTTCCGCACGGCCATTGGTCA
>JANXNT010001413.1 GCA_025353985.1 Limnoglobus sp. | reverse complement strand
GCCGCTTCGCCCATCATCCACAACAGCAAGTCCACACTGTGAATCGCCTGGTTCATCAGTGCCCCGCCACCGTCTAACGCTTGCGTGCCCTTCCAGCCGCCTTCGTCGTAATAGGCTTGCGTGCGCCACCATTTGCAGGTTGTTTCGCCGAGCGTCAGCCGGCCGAATCGCCCCGCTTCCACGGCGGCTTTCAGCGTCGTGCTACTATCGGCGAACCGCGACGGGAAGATCGTACAGAGCTTCACGCGATGCGTTTCGCAGGCTTCGACGATGCGATCGCAACGCGCCTCGGTAATTTCCAACGGCTTCTCGACGACGACGTGTTTACCGGCTGCGGCGGCAACGAGCGCGGGTTCGAGATGTGCGCCGCTCGGCGTCGTGATGATGACCGCATCGACGCTGGTAAGTTTCACGGCGTCGTCGATGGTGCCGACAACGGGCACGTCGAACAGGCCGAGTTCGGCGCGAAGTGCCTCGCCGTTGGCTTGGGAGCGCGACACGAACGCGGTGATGCGGGCGTGCGGAATTTCGGCGAGCGCCTTCGCATGATAGCGTGCGATCATGCCGCAACCGACGAGTGCGAAGCCGACGGACATGGGTGTGTCTTTCTAATCGGCGCGAGACGCCGCGACGACGCGCTGGCCGGCGAAGAGGCGGATGCCGACGTTGAGGAACATGACGACGACGAGCAAAACGAGCGCGCCGGCCCAGGCTTGAGCCTGCCAGTCGTCGTATTGCGACAGCGAATATTTGTAGATGTAACCGGGCAGGAACGGCGTCGGGGCGGCGGGGCCGGTCGGCCAATAATCGGTGTTTCCGGCGGTGAGAATCAGCGGTGCGGTTTCCCCCGCGATGCGGCCGACCGCGAGGAAAATGCCCGTGACGATCGCGGGAAATGCGGCGGGCAAAATCACGCGTAACGTCGTTTGCATCCGGTTCGCACCGAGCGCGTAGCTCGCGTGCCGCAACGATTCCGGCACCAGTTTCATCGACTCTTCCGCCGAACGCACGACGATCGGAATCATCATGATCGCGAGCGCCACGGCACCGGCCCAACCGGAGAAACCGAGCGGCGATGCCTCGCCGCCGGTCAGCGAAACTTTCGGGTAAACGAGGATCGCGGCAACGAAAATGCCGATGACAATCGATGGCACGCCGCCTAGTAATTCGGTCAGGAATCGCACGAGATTCGCCATGCGCGAGTTGTGCGATTCCGCGAGATACACCGCCGCCAACAAGCCGATCGGTATCGCGAGCAACGCTGCAAACGCGACGATGACGGCGCTGCCGAGCATTGCGTGGCCGAGTCCGCCACGCCGTACGGGGCGGCCAATGTCGTCGTTCGGGTAATCGCCTTCGCCGCGTTTCGAGGCTTGATATTTCGCGAATTGCTCATCGGTCAGCGCCGGCCGACCGCGCTGGCTGAAGATGCCGCGTTCGAGCGATTCGACGCCGCGCACGGCGATGAAGCCGAGGATCAGGAACAGCGGAATCACCGTGGCGGCAAAGCACCCCGCGAGGACCGTCGTCATCAGCCGATTCCACAATTGCGCGTGCGAACGCACGGATGGCGCGATTGCCGGTGCATCGAAGTTCGTCGTCACCGTTATGGGAACAATATCTTCAACGACGGGAATCGGCGCGACGGTTCGCGGACGATTTAAGCGGGCGAGCAACAGGCGGGCACTGACGTTAAAGACACTCGTCACGAGCATCAGCACGAGGCCGAGCGCGATGAGTGCGGAGCGGAATGTGGCATCGTCGGCTTCGTTCAACTGATTCGCAATCCGGCTGGCGATCGAGTCGCCGAGCGCGAATGGCGACCAATCGATTTCTGCGCGGTTGCCGACGAGCATCGTCACGGC
>JANXNT010001400.1 GCA_025353985.1 Limnoglobus sp. | reverse complement strand
CGAACGCCATCGCGGGCACTTTTACAACTGGTACGAAACGAACACGCTCGTCACGATGCACCCGCCGTACGTATCGACGGTGGACAGCGGCAACCTGCTCGCCTGCCTCATCGCGTTAAAGCACGGGCTGATCGAACTCGCGGATACGCTGCCGAACCAGGCCGCCGAACTGATCGCGCTCGCCAGCCGGGCCGAGGCGATGGCGACCGTCATGAACTTCGGGTTCTTGTACAACACCGACCGCGAACTGTTCACGATCGGCTTCAACGCGGCAACGGGACGGCTCGATTCGAACCACTACGACTTGCTCGCGTCGGAGGCGTGCATCGCGAGTTTCCTTGCGGTGGCGCGCGGCGAAGTGCCACGCAAACACTGGTTCCACCTCGGGCGATTGGTGACGATGAGTGCGGGCAAAATCGGCCTCGTTTCGTGGGGCGGGACGATGTTCGAGTATCTGATGCCGCGGTTGCTATTACCCACGGCATCGGGCGTTTTGCTCGACCGCGCCCAACGCACGGCGGTGGCGCGGCAGATCGAATACGGCCGCGAAATGGGTCGCCCGTGGGGCATCTCGGAGTCCGGGTTTGCGCTGCTCGATGCAGCGCAGGTCTATCAGTATCAATCGTTCGGCGTGCCCGGTTTGGGCTTGAAACGGGGCCTGGATCGCGATCACGTGATCGCGCCGTACGCCACGCTGATGGCCGTCGATATCGACACGCCAGCAGCGGTGAAGAACTTCGCCGCATTGAAGGCGGTCGGTGCCGAAGGCCCGTTTGGTTTCTACGAAGCGGTCGATTACAGCCCCGAACGCGCGAGTGCGGAGGGCGAACCGAAGGTCGTTCGCTCGTACATGGCGCACCATCAAGGCATGGGCTTCGTGGCGATCGTCAATCGTCTGACGGGCGGGCGGATGCGACAGCGATTTGCACGCGAACCGGCGGTGAAAGCGGCGGAGTTGCTGCTCGACGAGCGCGTGCCGTTTTCCGCGCCGGTCATCGACCCCGATGGCCCGAACGCGGATCTGTCTCGCGGCGAAACGATGCTGCCGGACTACCCGATGCGCCGACGCATCACGACGCCGCACACGCCGATTCCGCGTACGCACCTGCTTTCGAATGGCCGTTACACGACGATGGTAACGAACGCGGGCGGTGGCTACAGCCGGTGCCGCGATCTCGACGTGACCCGCTGGCACGCCGACGCGACCGCCGATAGCGAGGGGCAGTTCCTGTACATTCGCGACCGACGCAACGGCGCGACGTGGTCCGCAACGTATCACCCAACGGACAAGACGCCCGACGAATACGAAGTGACGTACTCGATCGACAAAGCCGAGTTTCGGCGGCGCGATGGCGACATCGAATCGCTGTTGGAAATTGCGGTCGTGCCCGATCAGGACGTCGAAGTGCGGCGCATCACGGTCGTCAATCACGGCTCGCGGCCCCGAATGCTCGACCTGACGAGTTACGCGGAAATCGTGCTCGCCCCCCACGCCGCCGACAACGCGCACCCCGCGTTCGGCAAGCTGTTCCTCGAAACCGAATGGCTGCGCGATAGCTCGGCGATACTCTGTCGGCGACGACCCCGTGCGGCGAACCAACAACCGGTGTTTGCGATTCACAGTATGGCGTGCGAGGCACCCGGCACGTTCACGTTTGAGACTTCCCGCGAAGGCTTTCTCGGCCGCCGCCGCAGTATCGGTAACCCGCAAGCGATGGATAAAGGCGTCTCGACACTCAGCGGAACCGTCGGTGCGGTCCTCGATCCGATCGTTGCGATTCGTCGCTCGTTATTGCTGAAACCGTTCGAACGGGCAGTCGTCGCGTTCACCACCGGAGTGGCCGCCACGCGCGAAGAAGCGGTGGCACTTGCGGATCGATATCACTCGATTTCCGCGATCGCGCACGCCTTCGAACTCGCTTGGGCGCACGCGCGCATCGAACTCCAAGGTAGCCACTGGAAGCCCGACGATGTCCACCTGTTTCAACGGCTCGCGGGGCACCTGCAATATGCCACCGGGCCGTTGCGGGCGGCCTCCGAAACGCTCATCGCCAACCGCCTCGGGCAGTCGGCACTCTGGGCGTTCGGCATCTCCGGCGACCTGCCGATTCTGCTGTTGCGGATGCACAGTGCGGGCGGACTGTCACACCTGCGTCAGTTACTGCAAGCCGAATCGTATTGGCAAGCGAAAGGCTTCCCCGTCGATCTCGTCGTGCTGCTCGAAAACGCGGGCGGCTATCACGATGAACTTCACGATGACGTCGTGAACCTGACGCGGCAAATGGGCTTCAACGAGCGGATCAACCAGCCTGCGGGTATCTTCATCCGCAAAGGCTTCCAGATGACCGAACCGGAGCGCACGGTGCTCCTGAGTACGGCACGGGTTGTACTCGACGACCGTAGCGGGCCGGTGGCGGCGCAGGCCGATGCCGCCGTTGCGCCACGCACATTACCCGCACGGCGAATCATGCCGATACCCGCCACCCGCTTCGAGGAACCAGCCCCGCTCAAAGATTTGAAGTACGACAACGGCTACGGCGGTTTCAGCAACGATGGCCACGATTATGTGGTGCATCCGCACAAAGTCCCGCCGATGCCGTGGTCGAACGTGATCGCGAATCCACGCGGTGGCTTCCTCGTCACCGAGTCTGGTAGCGGGTACGTCTGGGCGAGCAACAGCCAGTCGAATCGGCTTACGCCGTGGAGCAACGACCCCGTTCTCGATCCACCCGGCGAGGCAATTTACGTTCACGATGAAGAAGCCGGTACGCTGTGGTGCCCGACGCCGCAACCGGTGCCAACCCTCGGCCCGATTCGCGTTCGCCACGGGCAAGGCTGGACGTCGTTCGATCGCACGGTCGAAAGCATCCACTCGGAACTGACCGTGTTCGTGCCGCTGAACGACCCCGTGAAAATCTCGATGCTAAAGCTCAGCAACACGAGCGCGAAAGTGAAGCGACTGGAACTCGTGTATTACGCGGAGTGGGTACTCGGTACGACGCGGGAAGCAACGCTCGCGCACATCGTGTCGCGGGTCGATTCGGAAACGGGCGCGATGTTCGCGGGGAACCGCTTCCATCCGGATTTCCCGAACCAGATCGCGTTCGCGGATTCGGACTTGCGCCCACGCACTGTCACCGGGGATCGCACCGAGTTCCTCGGCCGCAACGGTCGCATGGCGCAACCCGCGTCGTTTGGCCGTATCGCGCTCTCCGGCACTGTCGGCGCGGGCCTCGACCCGTGTGCGGCGATCCGTGGCAGCATCACGCTGTCACCCGGCGAAACCCGCACCATCGTGTTCGTGTTGGGCCAGGGGAACGACCCCGCCGATGCGCGACGGATGGCCCGCGATTACCGCAGTAGTGCCTCCGCCATCGCCGCGCTGAAAGCGGTGAAGGATCGCTGGGCGACACTGTGCGACGCGGTGCAAGTCCAGACGCCGGACCCCGCGTTCGACTTGCTCATGAATCGCTGGCTGATCTACCAAACCGTGTCGTGTCGGTTGTGGGGGCGTTCGGCGTTCTCGCAATCGGGCGGCGCGTACGGCTTCCGCGATCAACTCCAGGACGTTTGCGCACTCGTTCACACCAGCCCTGCGGAAGTCCGCACGCATATTCTGCGGGCCGCACGGCGGCAGTTCGTCGAAGGCGACGTGCAACACTGGTGGCATGAACCGGCGGGTAACGGCGTCCGCACCCGCTTCAGCGACGACTTCCTTTGGCTCCCGTACACCGTGGCCGTTTACGTGGAAGCGACCGGCGACGACACGATTCTGCACGAAGTCGTGCCATACCTCGAAGCGCCGCCACTGACACCCGAACAGCACGAAGTTTACGGCATTCCGAGCGTCTCCGACCAGACCGGTACGTTGTTCGAACACTGCGAACGCGCGATCGATCACGGCTGGCGACTCGGCACGCACGGCTTGCCGCTGATGGGT
>JANXNT010001355.1 GCA_025353985.1 Limnoglobus sp. | reverse complement strand
ACGAGCTATCAGTTTTTGCAACGGGCCGCGGATCGTTTGCGCCCGTGGATCGCGAAAAATCAGTACACGCTGTTCTGCCAGGGCGAAGGGCTACCCGCACCGAAAATGCTCGAGGCGTTTCGCACGACACCGCGCTCCGTTCTGTTCGGCGTCGATAGTTTCTGGCAAGGCGTCGACATTCGTGGCGATGCACTCTCGAACGTGATGATTACGAAATTGCCATTCGCGGTGCCAGATCGTCCGCTGACCGAAGCCCGCCTCGAAACGATTCAGCAAAACGGCGGCAACCCGTTCAACGATTATCAAGTCCCTCAAGCGATCATCAAGTTAAAACAGGGTTTCGGCAGACTCATTCGCACCGCCACCGATAAGGGCATGGTCGTCATATTCGACCCGCGTGTTTTAACGAAAGGCTACGGCAAACAGTTTCTGAACGCCTTGCCCGAATGCAAACGATTCGTCGATGGCGAGGAAGAAGTGTCTCGCTGAATTATTTCGATTCTCATAACACGCTCATGGCAAAGCTGTTAAAACGGTAGTCATTAATGTGATGAACTCCCGGAGAGACTGCCGTGCGGGTGTTGCTCGTCGAAGATCAAATCCCGCTGCTGAAAGCGTTGCGGCAGGGCCTGGAAGAAGAGAGTTTCGCGGTCGATGTGGCGAGCGATGGCGAAGACGCCGATGCGAAGGCACGGGCCGCCCAGTACGACGTGATCATTCTCGACATTATGTTGCCGAAGATCGACGGACTGACGCTGCTAAAACAATGGCGTTCGAGCGGCATGCTCACTCACGTGCTGATGCTGACCGCACGCACGACGACCGAAGACAAGATCCTCGGCCTCGATGCGGGTGCCGACGATTACCTCGCGAAGCCGTTCGAACTCGATGAACTCCTCGCGCGCGTACGGGCGCTGGTTCGCCGTAGCCATCAGGTCAAAGACCCGTTCATTAAAATATTCGATCTGACAATCGACACCGCAGCACGGCGGGCGGATCGTGCAGGGGTTTCGATCCACCTGACGCCGCGTGAATATGCACTCCTCGAATTTTTGGCGTTCCACCGTGGTAAAGTCGTCACGCGGACGATGATTTGGGAGCACCTCTACGACGAATACGACGAAAACACGTCGAACGTGGTCGATGTGTACATTCGCTATTTGCGGAACAAGATCGACAAAGGTTTCAATCCGCCGCTAATCATGACGCGCTGGGGCGAAGGCTACATCTTGCGTGGAGAAGACGATCTTCCCGCGGCACCGAAACCAGCCGCGAAAAAATAGTCGTTACACTTACGGTACCTATCTATGCGATCCATACAGCGGTCGCTCATCATTTATTTTCTGTTGTTGCTCACGCTCGGTTTGGGCGTGGTCGGCGTGCTTGCCGACCGCGTCAGTAGCCGCGCTCTCATGGATAAAGAACAAGCCGCCGCCGAGGCGATTGGCCTCCGCGCCGAGGAACGCATTCGCGATGAACGCGAGAAATTCGACCGCGAACTCCTCGCACATGCGCGGGTCGTCGGGAAGACCGCGAACAACGAATACATCGCACAAGCCAACGTCGAATCGCGCAAGTTTCAACTCGTTATCAACGGGCCATTACTCGGCCTCATCCCGATGCCCGGCATGATGACCGGCCCCGTCGGTACCATTTCGCCTGCCGTCTGGCTTGCAGTCAGCGCACCGGGACGGCGTAACCCAGGACCGATGTTTTATCCGGCCATGCGCGCGTATTTCTCCAGCCTGAAGCTCGATGAATTATTCCTGAAACAACTCGACGAAGACGATCGCTCGCAAGAGTTCATCCAGTTTAATAGCTCGGCGAACAGCGTGCGGCGCTCGGCGAACCTCGGTAATTACACGCTGCCATTCGAACCCGCGAAGTTTGGCTTGTCGCTCGGCGACCATTTCCACGACGATGTGAATATCCCTGGCGGTGCTGTCGGGCGGCGCGTCGTCTTCCGGACCGTCTTGCCGTTCCTGACATCGAACTTCGCCCGCGTTACGGGTCCGTCAGGACCGCCGAACCGCATGACTTCCTCACCACCCGACTCGTTGCCCGGCGTTTACATTCACGTGGCGCGACCGATCGCCGAACTGACCGAAACCATCGCGAAGATCCAAGCCGACGAAACTGAACAAAAGGATAGCCTTTCCGCAGATACGGCGCGCACGCAAAGTGCAGTCCGCATCACCTTGGCCACCACCGGAGCCGCGACGTTCGCGGCGCTCTTGGTCGGCGGGCCGATCCTGATTCGCCGCGGAATGACGCCGCTTCACACGCTGACGAATGCGGTGCGAGGCGTGTCGGAAAGAGATTTTTCGCTACCCGTCGAGAAGGACGAACTCTCGCAAGAACTGCTGCCGATCCATCAGCACCTCACGCAAACGCTCGATCAGCTGAAGCACGCATTCGACCGCGAAAAGCAGGCCGTTGCGGACATTTCGCACGAATTGCGTACGCCCGTGGCGGCACTCTTAACGACGCTCGATGTCGCGCTTCGCAAGCCGCGAAGTGCCGAACAGTACAAGCAAACACTCGGCGAATGCCGCGTGATTACGAAGCAACTCGGCCAACTCGTCGAGCGCGTGATGACGCTTGCTTACATCGATGCGGGCCAGACGACGGTAGCCAAAGTACGAGTCGATGCGCGGGAACTCGTCGAGCGTTGCGTGAGTATTATTCGCCCGCTGGCGGAGTCGCAGGGGCTACAGTTTCAGATTCACGCCGAGTATGGCATCGAGCTAGAAACTGATGCGGACAAGCTGCGCGAAGTGCTAACAAACTTGCTGCACAACGCGATTGAGTACAACTCGCCTGGTGGTTGCGTCGAGTTGTTCGTTGCACAAATTTCACCCGAAACCGTTCGTTTCGATGTCGTCGATAAGGGCATCGGTATGACGCCCGATGTGGTGTCGCGGGTGTTCGAGCGGTTCTATCGCGCGGATGCATCGCGCACGGCCACCGGGGTTCATGCGGGGTTGGGCCTCGCTATCGTCAAGGAGTACGTCTCGCAACTGGGCGGTACGATTCACGTCGAGAGCGAGCCGGAGAAAGGCAGTCGGTTTCGCGTCGAAATACCTTCGGGCCTAGTCGAAATCACACCGATTGATCGCGTTCGCGACGAATCTGTTCGAGCCTCGTAACCATCCGCTTCCCGGCTGCGATCGGCGAAAGCGTCGCCTTCACTTCACGCTTCGCACGTTCGCCGAGTGCTTTCGCCTGTGCCGAGTTGTCGTGAATGAAGCGCATATGCTTCGCCGCACGGTCGAGGTCTGGCTCGGCCCAAACCGCCCCGCGCGGGTACGGGTCGATGTCTTCTTGCAACGTCATTCGCTGGTACGGCACGAGCAAACTATTTTCGGGTGTCATGAAATCGAGGTTGCCCGAGTACGCCGTTGCGATCACCGGTTTGCCGAGCAACATCGCTTCCGCACAGGTTAAACCGAAGCCTTCCGAACGATGGAGTGACACATAGCTGTCAGATGCATTTAGTAACGCGAGCAGTTCCGAACGCGACAACACGCGGTCGATCAGTGTGACGCCGGCGGCATCGACCGCTTCGCGAAGTTCTCGCCACTGGTCCTGGTAAAATGACTCTGGTGGCGACACTTTAATTGCAAGTTCGACGGGTTCATCTTCGCGGAACGCTTTCCGG
>JANXNT010001350.1 GCA_025353985.1 Limnoglobus sp. | reverse complement strand
ACGCGGTCGCCTTCGCGCAGGCGTCGGTAAGGGGCGACTTTGCCGTTGTCGCGCTGTTCGTAAACGAGGTTCGTGGCTTTCGGGTCGTATGGCGTGCCGACGGTGAGCGGCGTGCCGATCACTTCGATCTTGCCATCGACTTCGGCGGGTACGAGTTGTTTCTTATCGAGGCGAACGATCGCGTTCGGGATGACGACGGCGGCTTCGGGGCCGCTGCCGAACTCGATCTTCTCGGGCGGAACGCCCTTAAAGAGATCCGAACCGATGTCCACGGGGACGGCGGCGACGGGTGTAACGCCCGGCGTGCCTCCACTGCCCGGCTGATTACAGGCGGCCGCAGAGAAACAGACGACGCCAACCAGCGACTTCACGACCCATTTGCGAACCATGTGCGAACCCCTTAACAAGGAGAAAACGCCCGTAGGCGGAGTAGTTGTGGTGGCCGGCGGTGAGTGGAACCCGCAAGTGCGTACCGTTGGCCGGATCGACGGGGGACCATACGGTTCACGTGAGAACCATCGGCCATCGAACGCGATTAAAACTGGAACACGACTTTCTCGTAGAACCATTCCCAGACGCCGTGGAACAAGGAGTAGCCGAGCGCGCGATCCCCGCACTTAATGCGGATATGCGCTTCCTGGCCGGACGCGAACAGCGACCGCGGAATCTTCTTATCCTCGGGGAAATCCGCGAGGTTGATCTTGATGAACCCGAGGACGATCGGCTCGGATTCATTGTGGTCGTCGCGGTTCGGCACCGCTTCGCGGGCAATCTGATCTTCGTAAAGCCGCCCGTAATATTTCTTGTCCGATTCGCTCGTCAGCAGCAAGTCCACATCGAGGAACTTTCGCTTGCCTTCGAGCTTGTGCAGGTTCTCGTCGGCGAACGCTTTCAGAATGTGCCCGATGTTCCGTTGCGGAATCTTCACCGTCACGTGCCAATCGCCTTCCCAGTAACCCAGACGCTGGATCGGCTCGCTCGGCTTCACGGTGCGGTTGATGAGTTGTTCGCGATTGTCCGCGCTCATGATCGTGTACTTCGCACCCGGTGGCACCTTGGTCGGGTCGAATTTCGGGGCCAGCGCGCGAAACATACCGGGCCGCGTTGTGTCCAGGCTATACAGTTCGACGAGTTGCTTGAGGTGCCGCGAGTTCGATTCGATCGAAGCCTCATCGGCGGCCATGTCGCGTTCGATATTCGCGAGGTCCGATGGCGGAAACTTCGTTTTTTCCACCGAACGTGCGGCAGCGAGTTTCGCTTTGCGATTCTCGATTTCGCCGACGAGTTCACGATGGCGCTTGCCGAGTTCTTCGCTGTAAAGCGTCGCAATTTCCGCACCCGGATCGACGCGGTCGCCCGGCTTGTAAAGCAGCGCGCGAATCTGACCCGCATCGAACGGGTACACGAGGCTCAGTTCGACCGGCTCGATCTGCCCCTTCGCGTCCATTTTCAGAGGCGAGGGAATGAACACCATCGCCACGGCCAAGATCGCAATACCTGCCGCAATCGCGGAGCCGATCAACCGACTGCGGCCACCGATGCCGTCTTGGACTTTCTTGATCGGCCACCAGAGCATTTTCAGCGGAATCGACTTCATCTCGGAGGCATTGAACAACGCGGGGGCCGCGTGCTTGCCGACGATTTCGAGCTTGCTAATCAGCGGCTCGACGTTCTCCGGCGGATTGAAGCTCTCGAGCAGTAGCACCGAGCGAGCGGGCTTCTTCTCGTCCTTTTCGCGCTCGTCGCGGATCGGCATCACCACCAGTAGCTTCGGTTGGCTTTCGGCGAGGTAATCGTCCAGTGCCGCGATCACCGATGGCGGCAGGCTGTCGTCTTTCTCGCCCTTGAATACGAGCTTGTCGCCCCACGCGAGCACGCTATCGAATAGCTGACGCATCCGGCGAACGTGCGTGGCGGCTTTCTCGACGACATCCGCACCCGACACCGACTCGACGGTCACGTGTTTGCCGTGCCGCACGCCGACGCACAGGCGATCGCATTCGATGAGCTTGCGGCCTTCGTTGGCCACGTGATACGCACACTCGGTCGTGTTCAGCGTGCCGTGAATTAGCCGTGCAAAGCCTTCGACCTGGGCAAAAACTTTATCGAGTCCGGCCGCTTGTCGCGTGTTCGAGAACGTGTGATACTGGCTGGCGTAACCCGCCATCTGCACCGTGTAGTTCAGGAACGTCGGGTACATTCGCGGGTCGTGCGTCGACTCTTGGAAGATCTCGAGCAGCCCGAGCGGCGACTTATCTTGTTGCACGATCGGTGCGAACAACGTGAAGAATTCAGTGAGGTTCCGCGCAGGCACCGGCCCCGGTTCGGCGAGGCCAGAGACTTGGCCTTGCGGCTCGATCATCACCGGTCGTGGCGGTTGCGCTTGGAAGATCTGCCGCAGCACTTCGTTGTGGCACTGCCGCCCGCCACGCTTGCTATCGAGGCCGACTTTGTCCAAATTGAGTTGGCACGCCACTTGAAGGAAGCCTTGCGGCGTCCGCAACCAAACCGCCCCCGCCGGTGCGTTGATCGCGGTGAGGGCGCTATTGAGAAAGCGTTCGTAAAAGTCCGTCGGCGCGAGCGTCGATCCGGCCAGCTTCGAAGCCTCCGAGAACGCCTCGTCGATTTGTTGGCTGAACCGGTTCTTATCACTCGGCGGGTTCGTGCTCACGGC
>JANXNT010001252.1 GCA_025353985.1 Limnoglobus sp. | reverse complement strand
GGCTTTGCACATCGCAAGCGAATCGCGAAGTGCCGCCGCGCCGGGGCCGCCGACGCGGTACCCCGTGAAGACGTTGCGATACTGTGCGAGCGTGCGCTGGAAGGCAATCGGCCGCTCGTGCAGTGGCAGTTCGATACCCGGCACGAAGCCGAAGTCGTCGTGTTGCGCACCGAGCGTCAGGCCGAACGGGCACGGCAGCCAGACGGTCGCGTAGCGGTTGAGTGCGGGCATCCGGTAAGCGTGCGTCGCCGTCAGGTACGCCTTCGCACCGAACGACGGCGGATACTCCGGAGCGAAGCCGTAACCGGCGAGTTGTTCGCACTCGCCGGGTCGCAACCGGTACCCGTGCAGCCAACGGCGTTCGAGCAAAAATTCGCCGTCACCAGTGCCGATGAGCGCGGGGTGGAGTTCGAGTACGATGCAATCGGCCCGCACGCCCGCATCGATTAAACGCTTCAGATACAGCGAATTCGTTAGCGGCCCCGCACCCGACGTCCCGAAGTTGTACGCGATCGTGGGGTGGCCATACGCGGTGGATAGTGTCTCCGACAAGCGTTTCGCATCGAACGAAAGGTGTAGTCGCGAACTGCCGATGGCGAGGATTCGCAACGTCGTTTTGTCGTCGTTCCAGAATGCGGCGTGCTTCTGGAGTCGATCAAATTTTTCGTGAAACAACGGGTCGCGTAGCGGCAGCCATTCGCGTTGCACGACCGTGGCAAATGCGAGTTGTACGACGAGGAACGCAAACACCGCGAACGAAATCGCACGCCGTGCGCGAGGACCACGCGGTACATTCGCGGTTGCTATCGGCACCACCACGACACGCGGTGTGCGCAACTGCCAGTGCGTTGTCAGTCGTTGCAAGATCGTGTTCAACGCGCTACTCGTTTCGCGTTTTGGTTGTGCCACGGGATCAACACATCGCGGGCCAATCGTTCGGAGAATCGCTCCGCACCCGGCCGCAAGAGATGGTGCCCATCGGTGAACAATTCGTCCGGCACCCAATCGCTCGCCAAGATCATTTCACAGCCCAGTTCGGCGTACAGCGCCGCCAGCCGACGATTCACTTCCGGCGAGTACCACGTGCGAAACTCGACGCTTTCGGGCATCTGTAACAGCTTCACGGCGATGCCGCGTTCCTTGCAAACATGCAGCAATTCGCGGAGTGCCGCCACCGCGTGGCCGTTCGGTTGCAGGTTGTGCAATACCGCGAAATACTCGTTATTCGCGTGGATCGTTCCGATGGCGCGCTCCTCGGGCGTGCTGAAATCGCGGAGTGGCGTGCCCCACCCGCAACGGTCGGTGCCACGGCTCCAGTCGTAGCGGCATTGCCACGGGATCCAGCTTTGCACGACACGGCCGAGTAGCTGAAATCGCAGCGCGTACCACGGGTTGAACGTCGCCCCTCGCCAGCGCCTCGTCACTTCGGTTTCGTCGAAGCCATGCTTCACCACAAGCGGAATTTCCCGGTGCGTCAGCCGTTCGCCGAACACCCAATGGCGTTCGAGCGGCCCCGTATTCGTGTTCGCCAACATGCTCGGCAAGATCTCGAGTATCAGCAGATCGGGCGTCGCGCCGTCCTCGATGAGTCGCTTCAAATAGATCAGGTGCGTGATCGGCCCAGATGCGGGAATGCCGTAGTTGAACGCCGCAATCGGGCGGCCCGTTTCGCGCAGCACCGTGTCTTCGATGTGAATGCCGTGGAAGCCGAAACCGGTGCGCGACGTGCCGAGCATCACGATGAGCGGAGCCGTCCCGAGCTTCGGCTGCAATTTCACGAGCTTGTCGCCGTAGAACGGATCGCGGATCCGCGGATAAACTTCCGATGTCACGCCGAGGCCGAGGCTGAGCAGCAGGAAACAGGCGAAGCCCGCGATCACCGCCCGCTTCGCCGTGCGCCGGCGCGATGCGACTGACACCGGCTTGGCAGTGCTCGCTTTTTGCCAACGAACGAAGGCGAACGGTCGCGAGAACAAGCGCATCGCGACTCCGGTTAAAACGTAAAGTAGATGAACGACTTACCGGAATCGGGTGCCAAAACCATCGCGGTAATCAAGCAGATGGCATACCCCGCGCCCAGCACCGACGCCGGCGCACGCTCCCAGATTTTCTGCCAATATCCGCGTGCCACCAGCAGATGGCACATCAGCACGAACACCACCGTGTACCACAAACTGCGGTTGTGCAGCGGCAGCGTCATCCCTTCGTAAAGGCCGAACATCCGTTCGAGCATCACGATCGCTTTGCCCCATTCCGGACGGAAGAACACCCAGCACATCGACACGCAGATGTACGTAACGAAGACGCGCGAAGCGGTGCCAACCCACGTGTTCAGGTACGCTTCCACGACCGGCTTCGTCTCGCACCACGCGCGGAACTGCCGATGCGCAATTAGCATCGTGCCGTGGAGTAAACCCCAGACGATGTACGTCCAGTTCGCACCGTGCCAGAGTCCGCCGAGCACCATCGTAATGAGCAAATTGCGGTTCGTCGCCCACCCGCTACCGCGACTCCCACCGAGCGGGATGAACACGTAATCGCGGAGCCACGTCGATAGGCTAATGTGCCAACGTCGCCAGAATTCGGAGACGTTCGCGGACAAATACGGCATGTTGAAGTTCCGCGCGAGCTTGTACCCGAACATGTGCGCCGTGCCGATCGCCATGTCCGAATAGCCGGAGAAATCGCAATAAATGCGGAGCGCATACGCCATGAGCGCGAGCCAAAGTGCGCCGGTGCTGTAAAATTCCGGGTTCAGGAACGGCCCCGGTTGACCCGCCGTGCCATCGGTGAACACGGCCATGCGGTCGGCGATCGCGAGCTTCTTAAACGCGCCGAGCAGGAACAATTGCAGCCCGATTTGCACGCGCAGCCAGTTCCAGCGTTTGCGGCGGTGCGCTTGTTTCAGGAAGTCGCCCGCCCGCACGATCGGCCCCGCTACGAGGTGCGGAAAGAACAAGATAAACAGCAGGAAATGTGGCAAACTGCGTTCCGCACGGATCTTCCGCTTATACACATCGACGGCGTAACTGATCGCCTCGAAGGTGTAAAACGAGATGCCGAACGGTACGAGAATATCCATCGGGTTCAGCTTCGAATAATTGGCATCGAGGCCGAAGCGACCGAGCGATTCGTGCAGTTCATTCAGGAAGAACCCGCGATACTTGAAGTAACAGAGCACGCCGAGATTCATACAGACGCTGGCCCAGACGATCGCCTTACGCAACTGTGGCCGTTGGCTCGAATCCATCCAGCGCGCGAACAGGAAATCGGCGAGCGTCGTGACCGTAACGAGTAGCGCGAGGCTCGCATTCCACGCCGCGTAAAAGTGGAAACTGGCGATCACCAGCAGCCAAACCCGCGCCGTGTTAAACCGCCGTGGCATCAGCCAATACGCGATCGCCACGACGAGAAAGAACAGCAAGAACCCTTGCGTATGAAAGAACGGCTCGGGGAGTTGTTCGTGCAGCCAACGAAAGTACGGCCACTCGCTCGCCCAGCGCGCCGTCTCGATCCGGTCCGGCGACCGGCGAAGTTCCTCGACCGTCTGGCCGATAGCAACCGTATGTGTGAACAGCATCGCGACATCCCCGTCTGACGGCGCAAAGTCGCACCGAACGGCAGATGCTAACGGAAGTGTGAAATGCCAGTCAACCCCGAGCGGAAATCTCAATCGGCGTTTCGCCGCGCCGCGTCAGCTTTGCGTAGCGAAGCGCGGGGCGCGAAGTCGCGTAATAATTGTGAATTACTCCGACACATCGAGCCCGCGCTTCGCTCGAAGACTTCGCGGCGCGGCTAAACGAAGAATGAAACGCGCGGCGTGATGGCTACCGACCGTCGGCGCGTAGTTCGAAGATCGCTTCGACTTCGACGCTGGTGCCGAGTGGGAGTTGGCCCATGCCGAGTGCGGTGCGGGCGTGACGGCCGGCTTCGGGGCCGAAGACTTCCTTGAACAGATTCGTCGCGCCGTTGATTACCAGATGGCAATCGTCGAAATCGGGGTCGGTGTTCACGTAGCCCGTGACGCGGACGATTCGCGCGATCTTGTCCAGCGAGCCGAGTTTCGTCACGATGGCACGCAGGATGTTCGCGGCACACAGCGCGGCCGCCGTCGTGGCATCCGCAACCGATACTTGCGACGGGACTTTGCCCTTGCTCGTCAGCACGCCGTTGTCGTTTGGGACTTGCCCCGAAGCGTAAACCGTGGTGCCGAGCACCGCGAGCAGGTCGATGACCGGCCCTTCCTTCGGCCCGCGTTCGAGGGGAAACCCTGCCGCCACCAACCGCTGTTCGCGCTCGCCCATATTTGCACCTTTGATAAAGAGTTGCTGTTTATCGTATTCACCCGGTAAGGTTCGGCTTCGGGCGGATCATCAGGACGAGTGCCACGGACAGAAGCGCGAGGCTGGCGAACGCGCTGAAGATGATGTTCAGTGGTACGTGTTGATCGCGCAGGATGCCGAAGCCCCAGTCGGCGAGTCCGCCGCAACTGATGCTGACGAAGTTCATGATGCCGTAGCCGGTGGCGCGTTGTTCGGGTCGCACGATCTGGCAGAGTATCGGCATGTTGTTGCCATCGAAGAAGCCCCAACCGATGCCGAAGAGGATGAGGAACGCGATGGCGATGCCGAGCGTGTTTGCGTTGCCGACGCCGAACATCGCCGGGATGATGCAGCCCATGCCGATGGCGCTGATGTAAATGCGTCCGCGGATCGAATGCCGCATCCAGCGATCCGCGAGATAGCCGCCGCAGAGTGCGCCGACAATCGCGGCCACCTGCCAGTACAGCGTGGCGGCGACTCCCGCTTGCCCTTGGCCGATATTGAATTGCTGCTTCAAGATTGCTGGCATCCAGTCGCGGATTACCCACCCGGCGAGCGCGGGCAACGTGAAGTACAGCACCATCAAAATGAACGAGCGATTACGCGCCAAGAGACCGATACTCGCCAGTGGCGAAAGCGTGACGGCGGTACGTGGATCGCGTTTCGCATCGCGC
>JANXNT010001201.1 GCA_025353985.1 Limnoglobus sp. | reverse complement strand
AGCCTTCGCGTCGCGGCTAAACGAACTCGTTATCTATCGTCCGTTGCGTATATCACTTTTCCATCCTTCCCAAACTCTACCAGGAGGGAATTTAACTCGATCGAGTCTTGCCAATATACCCAATACACTTGCCCATTTTGCTGACGCACCTCGTGCGGCGCTCCCAACACGGCCAGAACTTGCTCTGACGACCAACCCCTTATTTCGAAAACAGATGGTCTGTACCCGAGTGGTGGTTTGTCGTGATACACGCGGAAGAGAAATCCCGGCCCGCTACAGCACGTAAATGGCAACAAAATTGTCAACAGGGCACATGCATAGTACGTTCGAATGCCTTTACGCCGATCTGTGATCGATGGCTTCCGCAAGAGAAATGCGGCCCGAAGCACGCCGATGAAGATCGTAATGAGAACGGCGAGTAAAGTTCCGAGCACAACACAGGCGATCATCGACCGCTCTCTGCGACTGGATGTCAAAAGTGGGTTGAGATGAGGATTCGGTTCACTGCGCTCACTCGACTGAGCGGGAAGATTGATCACCGATATTACGCTTCCATCTCGGCCAGTTTCTTCTTGGCTCTATCGGCTTGTTCTTCGGTCATGACACCGGCTTTGACCATCAAATCAATTCGTTTCACCTTCGGCAACTTCTGTAGAAACTTCCTCGCCTTGCGGATACGCAGAGTCGATGACGACACCTCCAGCTTGTAACGCTTTGCAGACATCGTTCACCTCCAAACTGGTAGGATCATGCAACCAGACACCGAGTAGACTCAAAGGGTTCCGGACGCAAATTTGGATATGGGTATCTTGTGAAATCCAGCTACCCTCCCAAATCCGCTTCTTTACGCCTTGCGGTACGTAGATACCTCGCGAAGAATCCACCTTTCGATTCGGCTCGGAGGCCTCAATAGCCATACTGGTTTGGAGCATCACTATTGCTGCTGACACAACCGGTCGACTTCAGAAAGAAGACGCAGAACATCGGCTCGTGCTTGAGCAAAAAAAGCAGCATTCGCCTCAGCGTTTCCATGTGCTTTCGGAACCAAGGCTATTACGTTATCATTGTAGCTTGAGTGCGTTGGGCCCCCAACAGCGATTGCCTCGAAGGGGATTTCGAGTTCCCCGAAGTATTCGCCGCCGATGTCTCCGACACGTCCTGCTCCGCAAACGAAGAAGGTGCTATAACTTTCTACATCGCGTCCTTTTGTCGTTTCTAACACCCTCTGACGAATAGCATCGATGTCAATCTGTGGCACGCGATAAGTCGCAACACAAGACTCGCCCAACTGGGTTGCCTCACTCGGTCTGGTTGCCAACGTTGATGCCAGAAAGCGAACTCCACCCTGTTTTTGCGCAATCCCGGCATACAAATGCATAAGAACGTCTAGCATTTGTTCTCGTGGAAGTGCGAACCATTCACCCTGCATTCTTTGGGTTCTAGTTTCCAATAGTTTGTGGAGCTGTTTTTCGACTATCCCCGGCTTCTCACAGGTGAACGCCGCTAACAGGTCGAGTTTTTGTCCGTTGCCGGTCTGTAGCTGTCGTAGTCGTTCTTGCGGGGTTGTCGTCGTCTGACCAACCTTGAACAGGTGCTGCCCCATCTCTTCGATAACATATACCCATCCAGCCATGAATCACCCTTGTTTCCTACGAACCATCTGCTCGGTTCACTCAGCGGGGGGAAATATTTGTTGGTATTATAGTGACTACATCAATTTAAGCAATATATGTCAAAGACTTTTATTGTGTTCACAATCTGTCACTCCTGTAACTTAGGTCAGCTTATGCTTTTAAAGTACCAACCGTGTTGAAAGTTCCACGGACGTTCGTCCGTAGGCTTGCGTTATTCCTATTCGGCCGCCTCATCCTCAAGCATGGCGTCGTACTCGGCGGTTTGTACCCAGATTTTGATGCAATGTGCGGCGACGATTAGGAAGCCGCCGTACCAGAGCCAGGTGAAGCGGAAGAGGTTGTGGCCGAAGTTGCCCATGAACAGCAGCAGCACGACGCCGGTGCCGACGGCGGATGCGACTTGGAACGGGAACCCCGTGGCTTCGTCGCCGTAGGCGCGGCGGATGCGGGCGATTCGGCGAGTGTTTTTCCAGAACGAAAAGACGATGCTGCCGAAGGTGACGGCACCCATCGTGCCGAGTTCGCCGAGGAGTTGACCGTAGAGGTTGTGCGATTCGACTTGGCTCTTGGTGGCGGGTCGCCAGGCACCGGGGCCAACGCCGGTGAGCGGGTTCGAGGCCCACAAATCGAGACCCGTCATCAGCCCCAAAATGCGGCCCTCGCCGGACTCTTTCGCATTTTCTGGCCCGACGTCGGAATCGATAATCGTCTCGAACCGCGTCTGCAACGATTCGGGAAGCGCCGCAAACGCGATCGGCGAGAGTGTCGCAAGCAAGATAATCCACAGCCAGCCGCGACGGATCTGGAACGCGACGAGCACCACCCAAAAGAGCAGCCCCAACAACGACGAACGCGACCCAGTAAGCAGGATCGCCGTTGCCGACATGGCGAAGTAACCGACGAGCAACAGCTTGCCCCAACGCCCGCCGATGCCCGTCCGCCAAAGTGCCACAATGAACGGCAACGCAAACACGATACTCGCGCCGAAGCTGTTCGGGTCGCCGAGTGTGCTATCGACGCCGATCATTCGCGAAATGCCCATGCGGTACGTGTGCCGCCCACCGATATATTCGCGGAACGAGTGCATGAGGTACAGCCCCATCACCGACACGAAGCCGACGACCATCCGCTTCAGGCCCTTTTCGTCGTGGACGGTCGTCACGAGCAGCACGTAGAAGACGAGGACTTTGAAGTAATCTTCGATGAGCGGCTGACTGCGTTCGGACCACGGGCTGATCGCCCAACACGCGAGCACGGCAAACGCGAAAGCCGCATACGCAAGGTGTTGCGAGTTGCTGATCCAGCGCTTATTCGGGCAAAGAAACCACGCGGTGATCGTGCCGAGCATGTAGATGCGCTCGAAGCGCATATCGCCGAGAATCGGCCAGACCTCGAACGGCCGGTCGATAAACAAGAACATGTAACCGATCAGCAACCAGTGCATCTCATCCATCCGTGGATCGCGTGAAGTGCGATGCTAACGGATTTCCGAACGCGCCGGGAAGGCCAACTCGGAGGAAAGTGGTTGCGGCACCATCAGAACCTTCTTCTGTTACGGCGTGCGGCACACTTGTTTTTTCAATCCCCCGTTTAGCCGCTCCGCGTAGTCTTCGGAGCGAAGCGCGGGCGGAATGTATCGGACCACAACGCGAACTGACGGGATTTCGCACCCCGCGCTTCGCTGCGCAAAGCCTACGCGACGCGGCTAAACGAATCCCGATTCGGCGGAGCTTCTGTCTGTTATCGTGCCGGCCCGCAATATGTATTCTTGGTGAACGGTGTGGCGTCAGCCCACTGATCCTGCCACCATCATGTACGATGTCGGCACTACGACTTCTCAAAGTGCATATTTTCAGTCATTTCTGTGCTGTGTCATTCGGAAACGGTATTCGCATGGCGATTTGGCAATTTGAATGTTCACTGACTCCGCTCGCAGTGGACTTGCCGGATGCAGACGTTGAGGCCGACTGGGACCGTCAACAGCTACCGGCTGGGTATGAGGCGGTGATTGATTCCTTCACCGCACGGGCCACGTCGTGGTCCGACGCGATTTTAATGTGGGGCGAAGAGAGCGGCGACCGGGTGGAAGTAGTTTTGGACGCCGAGAAGGTCGCGGCTGTTATCGTTCGGATCGATCTGCGAGCATTTTCCGACGTGTTCGCAACTGGGGTGCTGCGGCTGGCGGCGTTTTGCGGGTGTCGCTTGCGGGACCGCACGGGCCGTGTATTTGCCGCCGAATGGCCGGAGTTCGTCGCTGCTCTTCAAGCGTCCGACGAGTTGCGGTTCGTCCGCAACCCGCACGATTTCCTTGCGGAATTATCCACGCGCGTCATCGGGTAACGTGTCTGTTTACCCTTCGAATTTCGCGTTGCCGCCGGAGATATCGGCGGTGGCGGTGCTGACGCCACGCACGGTTTTGCTGGAAACTTCGGCCGCCAGGTGCGCGATGGTTTGTTCGACAGTCAGGCTACCGATGTCTTTGCCTTCGGTGCGGTCGCGGACGGCCACGGTGCCGGCGGCCATGTCTTTCTCGCCGACCACGAGCATATACGGCACTTTCTCCAGGCTCGCTTCGCGGATCTTCGCACCGATCTTCTCCGGCCGATAATCGCCTGAAACGCGGAACCCGGCGGCCTTCAGCTTCGTTTCGATCTCGCGGCCGTAGTCTTCCGCCTTCTCGCTGATCGTGAGTACTCGCGCCTGCTCGGGGGCCAGCCATAGCGGGAACGCGCCCGCGAAATGTTCGATGAGAATACCGCAGAAGCGCTCCATGCTGCCGAACGGGGCACGGTGCAACATCACGGGGCGGTGGGCGGTATTGTCCGCACCGATGTATTCCAGCTCGAACCGTTCCGGCAAGTTATAGTCGAGTTGCACGGTGCCGAGTTGCCACTCGCGGCCGATGCAATCCTTGACGATGAAGTCGATCTTCGGCCCATAGAACGCCGCCTCGCCCACGCCCACGGCGTAGTTCAGCCCCGTCGATTGGACGATTTCGAGCAGCGTCGCCTCGGCCTTCTCCCACAGTTCCGCCGGGCCGACGTACTTCGTCGAGGCCGGGTCGCGCACACTCACCCGCACGCGGAAGTCGGTCAGGTTCAGGGTCTTCAAGATGAACAGCACCAGCTCGATTTCGCTGCGCAACTCGGCCTCGACCTGCTCCGGCATCACGAACAGGTGGGCG
>JANXNT010000251.1 GCA_025353985.1 Limnoglobus sp. | reverse complement strand
GGAGGTTGCCGTGCTGGTCCCAGCCGCTGTGCATGAGTTGCACGAAGCGCGTACCGCGTTCGAGCAAACGGCGGGTAATCAGGCAGTGCCGCGCGAAGCTGCCGGGTTCGTGAACCATCGGCCCGTACATGTCGAGGATGTGCTTCGGTTCGTCCTTGAAATCGAGCAACCCCGGTACGCTCATCTGCATTTTGAACGCCATTTCGTACTGCGAAATGCGCGTGTCGGTTTCGGGGTCGCCGTACTCTTGCAGATGCTGTTTGTTCAATTCTTGAATGCCATCGAGCAGTTGCCGGCGCGACTCGCGCGAGATGCCTTCGGGGTTGTTCAAGTACGGCACGGGGTCGCCCGTCGCGCGGAATCGCGTGCCCTGAAACTTGCTCGGCAAGAACCCGCTGCCCCAGTAATAATCGTAAAAGAGTTGCCCGCAACTGCGGATTTTATCGGACGATGTCATGACCACGAACGCGGGTAGGTCGCTTGCCACGCTACCGAGGCCGTACGTCACCCACGCACCGAGACTCGGACGGCCAGGAATTTGCGCACCACTCAGGAAGAACGTCACACCCGGTGCGTGATTGACCGCTTCGGTGTTCATCGATCGCACGACGCAAATATCGTCCGCGATCTCGCCCGTGAACGGCAGCATCGTACTGAGTTCCAGCCCGCTCTTGCCCCATTTTTTGTACGGCTTGATCGCAGGCTGTACGGGCCACTTTTTGTAACCCGCCGTCATCGTGGAAAGCCGCGTCGTTCCGCGCACGCTCTCCGGGAGATCTTGCAAACGATACTTTTCGAGCGTCGGCTTCGGGTCGAACAAATCGAGGTGCGACGGTCCGCCGCCCTGCCAGAGGTACACCACACGCTGTGCCTTGGGGGCGAAGTGAGGCAGCCCCGGCAGTGCCGGTTGCCCGAGTGGCTTCTCTGCCGCTTTCGATTCTTGTTGCATAAGCGAAGCGAGTGCCGCCACGCCGACGCCGCTGGCGGCGCTGCCGAACAGTTGGCGGCGCGTGACGCGGATCGCATTTTCGGTGATCGGTTCCATGTCACTCCCGTGTCAGTGCTTCGTCGAGATTGAATACCGCGAGCATCAGGCTTGCCCACGCCGCATGTTCGACCGCATCGAGTTTCGGTTCCTGCGGGGCCGCCCCGACCGTGAGGAACTTCTTCGCCGCAGCGGGATCTGCCTCAAAGCGTGCGAGTTGCTGATCGAGCATCTTCGCCAGAATCGCACGTTCTTCCGGCTTCGGGTCGCGCGAAAGTAAGCGGCGATACGCGAACGTCAGTCGGTCCGGTGTCGTGGCCGCATTGGTTATCGTTTTCGCGGCCAGCACCCGTGCGGCTTCGTTCCACGTCGGGTCGTTTAATGTCGTCAACGCATGGAGCGAGGTGTTCGTGTTCGA
>JANXNT010001158.1 GCA_025353985.1 Limnoglobus sp. | reverse complement strand
GTCGAACCCGGTCGTTCGCGTGTCGATGTATTCCCGGTTCAACAAGCCGAGTTCGATCGCTAAATACAGTAGCCCGTTCGCTAAAATCAGATCGGTGCCCGGTGTCGTTGGCAAGTGCAAATCCGCGAGTTTCGCGGTCGGTGTGCGTCGTGGATCGATGACGATGAGCCGCCCGCCGTTCGCCTTTTGTTTCTGGAACCACTGCATGATCGGGGGCAATGTGTCCGCGCAATTGGAGCCGACGAGCACGACGAGTTCGGCATGTTCGATATCGCTCACCGGGAACGGCATTCCGCGATCAATCCCGAACGCCCGGTTGCCCGCACCGGCGGCGGACGACATGCAGTAGCGACCGTTGTAATCGATGTTCGCGGTGCCGAGCGCCACGCGGGCAAACTTGCCGAGCAGGTAGACTTTTTCGTTCGTTAACGCACCCGAACCGAACACGCCGTTCGCATCGGGGCCGTACTTGTCGCGTGCCACTGACATAGCGGTAGCAGTCCGGTCGAGTGCCTCATCCCACGTCGCTTCGCGGAGCGGTTCTTTGCGCGAATCGCGTACGAGTGGAGTCGTGAGTCGTCGCGGGTGACGTAGTAGCGCGGAGGCCGTCCAACCCTTAATGCAGAGCTGACCGTTGTTGACCGGGAAGTGCGGATCGCCTTGAATCGTAGGCTCTTGCGTCATCAAGATGCCGCACTGATAGGCGCAGTACGGGCAGTGCGTGCGGACGGCGAGGGGGAGCGGGTTCACGATTTACACCGTTATGAACACGCCGCCGTCGGCGGCAACATCGATGGGATACGTCGCGATCGCACAGACGTTCGCCTGATCGCATTCGCCCGTTTGTGAATCGAAGCGGAACGCATGATACGGGCAAACGACCTGATCTCCGGCGAGCATCCCATCGGCGAGCGGGCCGCCTTTGTGTGGGCAAAATGCATCGGTCGCGAACACCTTACCCGCCCGCGTACGAAACACCGCAATCGGCGTTTCGCCCACTTCAAACGACCGACCGAGGCCCACGGGCAAATCGTCAATCTGGCACAACGCAAGCCGCGTCTGCGTGGAAGTCTGCATGAAATCTCTCGTGGAATATCGCGGCGAATCACAAAAATTAAACGGTCACCATCGGCAGTGGCACGGTCTTGACGTCTTCGAACTGACCGGCGTACACGGGGTTGTTTCGCTCCAGCCACGGGTCGACGTACGCGGCGATTGTTTTCTCGACTTCACGATCAAGATCTTCGACGATGCCGAGGGAATTATTGACGATGATGTCGCGGATTTTCTCGATGCCGATACGCGGCACGAAGTCGTACGTTCGTTCGATCCACTTCGCGTTGTCGCGGTAATAAATCATGAATCGGCCGACGACTCGGATCGCTTCCTCTTGCGTTTTCACCCTGCAAAGCAAGTCCGTTTTGCGTACGCTGGCCCCGGCTGCGCCGCCGACGAGGATGTCCCAGTCGCCGCCGTCGGAGGCGACGATGCCGATGTCTTTCACCGTGCTCTCGGAGCAATTTCGCGGGCAGCCGCTGACGCCGAGTTTCACCTTTGCGGGGAACTCGAAGCCCTGGAATTTCTTCTCCAAAGCGATGCCGAGCGCGGTCGAATCGTTGGTACCATAACGGCAGAATTCGGTGCCGACGCACGTCTTCACGGTGCGGAGTGCCTTGGTGTACGCATAGCCACTCGGCATCCCGAGGTCGGCCCAGACTTTCGGCAAATCGTCCTTCTTGATGCCGAGTAAATCAATGCGCTGGCCACCTGTGAACTTGACCATCCGCACATCGTACTTCTTCGCGACTTGCCCGATCTTGATGAGATCGTCCGCACTCGTGATGCCACCGTAGATGCGCGGAATCACGCTGAAAGTGCCGTCTTTTTGGATGTTGGCGTGAACGCGGTCGTTAATATATCGCGCATCGCGCTCGTCGATGTACTCCGTGCCCCAGATGCTCTTGAGCATCGAAGCGAGTCCGTTTTTGCTTTTCTCGTCGTCGGCGGTGCCGAGTTCACGCAGCACGGCGGACACGCTCTTTAGCTCGCGAATTTTCACTTCGGCGACCAGCGTCGGCTTGTCCATCGGCACCGCAGTCACGTACCACGATTCGCTCGGCTCGGCCTTCACTTCGCCGTTGACTGCCTCGATGAGGCCCTTGACCAGCGTCTTGCACGAACCGCAACCGGTACCGGCTCGGGTGGCTTTACCGACAGCGGGCACGGTGCATTTTCCCGCACGAATCGCATCGCAAATCGTCTTCTTGCTGACGCCGTTGCAGTCGCAAATCTGCTTGTCGTCGGGCATGTCGGCGAGGCTGAAGTCCGCGCCTTGCGCCTTCGTGCCGGAGCCGAAGAACAGTTCGAGCCGTCGCGACGGCGCGGGCGTATCGTTCATGAAATAATCGACGAGCTGGTCGGCCGGTTCGAGGTCGCCGAGCATACAGCACGCCGAGACTTTGCCATCGCGAACGATCGCTTTCCAATAAACCTGGCGGCCCGGTTCGGCAAACGTCACGACCTCATCGGTCGGCTTCACGTCGCTGATTCGGCCCATGCTAGCGAGTTCGACGCCCATCACTTTGAGCTTCGTAGCCAGCTTGGAACCGACATATCGGGCTTGCGGGTTCTTGCCCGTGAGCAGTTGCGCGAGCGCTTTCGTCTGTTCCCAAATCGGTGCGACAAGGCCGTAAACCATGCCGCGATGCTGCACGCATTCGCCGACGCCGTAGATGCTCGTATCGCTCGTGCGGAGTTGATCGTCGACGAGAATCGCGCGATCGCAAACGATGCCATGCTCCGCCGCGAGTTCCTTATTCGGGCGAATCCCAGCGGAGATCACGACCATGTCGGCAGCGACTTCGCGGCCATCGGCGAACTTCACGCCGGTGACAGTGGTATGTCCGAGAAGCTCCTTCGTACTCGCCGAAGTGAGTGCGGTGATGCCGAGTTTCTCGATCGTTTGTTGCAGGACTTTCCCGCCCGCTTCGTCGAGTTGCACGGCCATGAGCCACGGTCCCATCTCGACGACGGTCACGCTCACGTTGTGCGTCATTAGCCCTTTTGCGGCTTCTAAACCAAGCAATCCGCCGCCGATGACGATCGCGGACTTGCAATCTTTCGCGTACTCGGCGATGTTCCGGCAATCGTCGATCGTGCGAAATACGAACACGCCGTGTAGCGTCGTTCCCTGAATCGGCGGCACGAACGGGCGGCTGCCCGTCGCGAAAATCAGCACGTCATATTCTTCGGCGACATCGTCTGCGTAAACAATTTTATTTTCGCGATCGATCTTCGTCACACGCTTGCCCGCGTGCAGCGTGATCTGGTTTTCCTCGTACCACGCCAGCGGGTTCAGGAAGATCTCTTGCGGTTCCTGCGAGCCGTTGAGCACGTGGGAAAGCAAGATGCGGTTGTAGTTTCCGTACGGCTCGTCGCCGAACATCACGATGTCAAAATCGTGATTCGGATCGGCGGCGAGAATGTCCTCGGCCATCCGTGCGCCGGCCATGCCGTTGCCGATGATGACGAGCTTGCGGCGCGTGACGGGGGACTCGTGGATCGTGTTCAACTGTATCACCGGCGGACTCCTTATACGCTGACCGGCGAGGCCGGTTGCGGGTGGTGCATGTCTTCGAGGAAACCGACGAGGTGTTCGCGGAGTGCGTAGAACTCGGTGTTTTCGAGGAGTTCGTGCCGCACGCGGGGCCGCTCGAATGGCACCGTCAGAATGTCGCCGATCTTCGCACGAGGGCCGTTCGTCATCATCACGACGCGGTCGGCCATGAAGATCGCTTCGTCGATGTCGTGCGTGACCATCACCGCCGTCATTCGCTCTTGCGTCCAGAGTTCGAGCAGCACTTGTTGGAGTTCGATTCGCGTCAGGGAATCGAGCATACCGAACGGCTCGTCGAGCAATAATAGCTTGGGCGTAAGGGCAAACGCACGGGCGATGCCGACACGCTGCCGCATCCCTTGCGAGAGTTCCGCCGGTTTTTTGTGCAGCGCATCGCTGAGACCGACGAGCGAAAGATACTTCTCCGCATGGTCCCGCCGCTTCGCTTTCGGCCAGTCGGTTTTCGATTGATCGACCGAGAGCATCACGTTTTCGAACGCCGTCATCCACGGCAACAGGCACGGCGATTGGAAGACGATGCCGCGATCCAAACCCGGCCCGCGCAGTTCGTTTCCGGCTAGCGCGATCTGCCCTTCGGTGGCATCGCTGAGGCCCGCAAGGATCATCAGCACCGTGGATTTTCCGCAACCGGAGTGCCCGATGAGCGTGACGAATTCGCCTTCTTCCACTTCGAGATCGAAGCCATCGACGACTACAACCGGCTTGCCTTTTCCGGTGGCGGGCGGATACGTTTTGATGAGGCCCTGAATGGAGAGGTACGACGCACTCACGCCACCACCCCCATCGGTTTCGCGTGGAAACCGGGCATCGACACGGGCAGGCTCGGCGACACTTTTGCCCGCTTCGCCGCCGACGATTGCAGCAAGTAATCGGTCACTTCCAGCCGTAGTTCCTTGAACTTCGGATCGTGGTTCAACGCCTTGCGGTCCCGTGGCCGTGCGATGTCCACCGCGATCGATGGCCCGAGCGTGGCACATGGCCCTTGCGACAGCGGAATGATCCGATCTGCGAGCAAAATGCCTTCGTCCACGTCGTTTGTAATCATCAACACCGTGCGGTCATCCTTCTCGCGGATGCGGGTAATTTCGTCTTGCAGCGTACCGCGCGTCAGTGCGTCGAGCGCCCCGAATGGCTCGTCGAGGAGCATGATTCGCGGCTCGCAAGCGAGCGCGCGTGCCACCGAGACGCGCTGCCGCATTCCGCCCGAAAGTTGCGCCGGTTTGCGGTCCATCGCGTGGCCGAGGTTGACCATGTTCAGGTAACTCTCGGTGTGCTGCTTGCGCCACGATTCATCCCATTGCGGGAAGACCTGATCGACCGCGAGCTTCACGTTTTCGAACGCGGTCAGCCACGGTAGCAACGAGTAATTTTGGAACACCACGGCGCGATCTGGGCCGGGTTCGGTGATCGTCTCGCCTTCGAGTTTGACGCTGCCGGAGTCGGGGCGAATCAGCCCCGCAACGAGCGACATCAGCGTCGTTTTGCCCGCACCGGAGAAGCCGACGATCGCCACGAATTCGCCGCGTTCCACGGTGAGATTGATGTCGTTCAACACCTCGGTGCGACGACCGTTGGCCGAGGTATACCCTTTCGAGACGTTCTTCAGTTCGAGGTAGCTCATGGTTCGCCGGTGGGTGGAAGTTATGCGGTGCGGAAGCGGTTTTCGACGACGCTCATCATGCGATCGAGCACGAAGCCGACGAGGCCGATGGCGACGATGCAGAGCAGAATATGGGCGTAAATCAGGCTGTTATACTCGGCCCACAGAAAGCCCCCAACACCCGAAGCGCCCGTCAACATCTCGGCGGCGACGATCA
>JANXNT010001144.1 GCA_025353985.1 Limnoglobus sp. | reverse complement strand
CCGATACTCACCGGCACATACAGTCCGGCATCGACCGTTGGGATGGTCGCGCCGTTGGCGAGCGTGTAAGTTCCCGTTCGACCCGTCGCGACGTCGGCATCGCTGTCGAGTGCATCGGTGGCCGCCACCACATCTTGCACGGTGCGCGTGTAAGTCGTGGTGCCATCGCTGTTGCCGAAGCCGACTTGGTAATTTCCAGCCGCGAGATTTGGGAACGAGTACTTTCCACCGGTAGCCGTTGTCGTCGTTAGCAGTGGCACGTTCTCGCCCGCATCCGCGAAGTCGCCATCGTTGTTGCGGTCGAAGAACAGTTGCACCGTGACGCCGTCGATACCCGTATCGCCGCCGTCTTGTTTGCCGTTGCCGTTCTTATCCAACCACACGAAGTCCCCGAGGCTCGCCGTGCCACGGAAGCCAAAGTCTTGCGCGACGTTATCTTCGTTTTGCCCGAGGTTGAGCGTGGATTGGTTCGGCGTACCCGTGCCATCCGAGTCGAACGTTTGCGTCGGGTAGTTTGCGGGTTGAGTGACGGTGACGCGATACAGATCGTCGGCGTCGATGACCGGCAAACCGGGGAACAGGTACTTCCCGTTTGCATCGGTCTTCGTGGTGAAGGTCACATCGTCGCCACCACCGAACGCGCCATCCGGGCCAGCCCAAAGTAGCGTTACCGGCACGTTCGCGATCGGCGGTTCGTTCGCAGTTTGAATACCGTCGCCATTCGCGTCGTACCAGACGTAATCGCCGATGCTCGCGGTGCCCTTGTAGCCGAAGTCGATGGTGGTTTGGTTCTGCCCGAGAACCAGTGTCGTGACGACACTGTTGTCAATGCTCAAAACTCCATCGTCGACAGAATCCGTGAGTTGGTAATTTGTGTTCTTAAATCCCCCCGCGGCCGACACCGTGAAGTTGCCCGCAGGCAGGAACTGGAACAGATAGTTCGGCGTGGTGCCGGCCGTGGCGGTACTCGTCGTGTCGGGGAAAGTGATGTCGTCTGCATCGTTGAAAATCCCATTGGCACCAGCCCACTGAAGACCGACCTCGATGCCGGGAAAGCTCGGTTCGAG
>JANXNT010000247.1 GCA_025353985.1 Limnoglobus sp. | reverse complement strand
CCTTTGCGGTTCGTGGTGAATTCGCCGCGACGCGAAGTCTTCGAAGCGGAGCGCGTGCGCTACACCCATACCCCGCAGGCAACGCCGTGAAGGATTATTTCGCTTGTTCTTCTGTAGCCCTCTCGCTCCGCGAGAGGATAGCAACAGCCAGGCTCAGTGCGATGGGGAGTGATTCTTCCGGCATCGCTAGCCTCTCGCGGAGCGAGAGGCTACGTCAGAAGTCTCACGACTTCCGCTACAAATACACGGAAAATGCGTTGCCAACCAAGTCCCGCAGTCCGCCACGCAAAGCTTTCGCGTCGCGGATAATTTTTACAGAAACGTCAAAACCAAGCGAAATAATCGTTCGCGGTCCGTTGCTATCCTCTCGCGGAGCGAGAGTGTTACGATGTCAAAACGTGAATCGGATGTTCCTGCGTCAAGTCGGGTTTCAGCAGTTGCCGAAAATGCAATCAGCGGTCAGCAAACACCGTTTCCGGGTTGCTTACCGCTGACTACGGGAAGCACCGATTACTCAGGCTTCGGCATCACCTTTGGCGTGGCGGCGGGGGCCGTCGTGGTGATCGCGGGGAGCGTAGCAGGGGCCGCTCCGACGACGGTCGTCGCTGCTGGCAGGGCACAACCTGAAGCCGAGTTCGCACAGCCACCGGTGCTGCATGCCGGGCTGGCTTCGCAGCTTGCGGCGGGGGCGGCACAGGGGTTCGTACAGAGGCGGCTACCGAACAGACGACTCAGGAAGTCGCGGACCGGACGAGGGCGGCTGCCATCGGCGATCACGTTCCCGATCCCACAACCGTTGCTGCCGCAGCTACCCGCACCCGCGGCCGATGCACACGCACCGACGCTGCTACCGCCGAGGTCGCAAGCACCGAGGCCCGTGCCTGGGCCAGCATCCACGGAGACATAGCGTGGTGTCCGCACGACGACGTTGTGCTCGGTGGTCACCGGAACCTTCCGGGTCACCGTCGTGGCGACCATTTCCGTCGTGGTGTAAGGCACCTTGACGGTCGTGGTAATGGCCACTTGCTTGGTCACGGTCGTTGGCACCTTCTTGGTGATGACAGTCGCAACCATCTCGGTCACTTGGGTCGGGACGAGTTTCTTCGTCTCGACCTTGACCATGCGAACGGTCGTCACAGGCACGATCTTCTCGACGGTCGTTGGCACCATCTTGGTGACGGTCGTCGGCACTTGCTTCGTGACGACTTCTGGCACCGTTTTGTTCACCGTGTAAGGCACTTGGCGAACTTGCGTTTCGGAGACCATCCGCGTCGTGTTGGTCACGATGTCCTTGGTCACTTGCAGACCTTCGACGAACACACGGCCACCGTTGTTCGAATCGTAGGTCGCCGAGCCGGGGGCCACACCGCTAGCGGCGTTCGCACCGAGCTTGTCACCTGCGTTGCCAGCGGCCCCGCCATTGATCGATGCGGCATCGACATAGGCACCGTATGCCACGCGGCGGACGGTTTGGGGAATCTGACGGGTTTCGTTCACGGTCACGTTACGGGTCACGGTGACGGGAACTTTCTCCACGATCGTCTCGGTCACGTTGCGGGTCACGCTGACGGGGACTTTCTCCGTCGTCGTCACGGGAACCTTCTTCGTCACTTGCGTGGCGACCATTTCCGTAACCGTCTTGCGAATGACCTTGGTCACGGGAACGACTTCGTTCACGGACACCATCTTGGTCACTTGGCGCGTCTTGACTTCGTCGGCTTCTCGGATGACCGAGACACCGAACAAGCCACCGCCACCGGTACCGCGACCGATGCCACCGAGCAGACCACCGGCACCGGCCGAACCGTTGCTTGCGGAGATCCCAGCACCATTCCCAAGGCGGCCACCGAGGCCGAGACCGCTACCACCGCAGAGGCGTGCGAGCAGGCCACGCGAGTGCTTGGCACACGGGTCGGCACAGGCATCCGAGCAACCCGTACCAGCGGCTGCACCGCACGAATCGCAGGCGGCTGGGCTACCGGTTCCACAGGGGCTACCGGCGGCACCGCATGGATCGCCGCACGATGGCGATGCTTTAGCCAGGCGAAGGCCACCCTTCACCGTGTACGATTCGCACACCACTTGTGGCACTTGCTTGCAGACCGTTTTCATCTCGGTCACGTTTTCGCAAACCGTCTTGCAAACGGGCTTGTTGACCGTCTCGCAGACGTCTTGAATGACCGTACGGCAAACGTCTTTCATGACCGTTTCCGTCACCTTGCGGCAGACCGTCTTCGGGCAGTCCTTCATGACCGTTTCGCAGACGGGCTTGCACACGGCGACGGTGCATTCCTTGACGTGCGTCTCGCAGACCGGCTTGGCCACGAAGAAGCACTGCTTCTTCACGTGGGTTTCGCAAACGGGCTTCGTGACGGTGAACGCGCACTCTTTGTACTGCGTTTCGCACACCTTCTTATAGACGGTGTAGCTGCATTCTTTCATGACCGTTTCGCAAACGGCCTTGCAAACCGTCTCGGTCACGACCTTGTTGCAGGTCTCGTACACCGGCTTGTAATTGACGCAAGCCACTTCTTGCATCACCGTGCGGCAAACCGGCTTGTTCACGGTCTCGTTCACGGTCTGGCAGACCGTTTCCGTGACCGTCTTCATGCACGTCTGCTGTTCGTCGCGATAGCAGGTCTTGGTGACCGGCTTCATGACCGTTTCGTTGACCGTCTGGTAGCAGGTGGTGAACCGCTTTTCCGTGACGTTATCGTAAACCACTTGGTACGTCGGCTTGCAACCATCGTTACATGCCGAGAAGCCCGCTTGCGCTGCGGCAACGGTGCCGCCCGACGCGGGATAGGTCGTACAACCGCAGTGGCCCGCTCGAACATTCGCTGCCGAACACAAGGCCGCAATCGCCGCAGCCAGGGATACCCCCCATCGCATCCTCATGATGTCGCCTCCTCACCGAACGATCGTTCCCACGAGACGCTCCGGTCTCGCGGCAGGTCGGTTCCCAACCGGTTCCTACGACGATCGATCTATTCCTCCCGCACATTCGCGATGACGAGCGAGACCGCGAACAGCGGAGATGCCCCAGAGTTTGCTCGTCTGCCAAAGGTATCGGATGCAGCGAACGCGACGAACGAGCGATCCGCACCGCGTCGAACGTATTCGTTGCACTCTGCGATCCGCGTACATGGCGTGTAGTGACGATGGCGATAGGGCCGGTTGTAACGGTTCGTTTGCAGGCAAATTCGCAAGAAGCTGCGCAAGCCATTTTCAGCAGTCAGCAGTCAGCAGTCAGCGGGCAGATTTGCTGGCTGAAAGCTGATCGCTGATAGCTGATGGCTTTTCAAACGACGCAAACCCGCACCACTCGGTGCGGGTTCACTGGGAGATGCGTGGGGGACGGGGCGGGTGGCGGGCCGACGCGAAGATACGCGCCGTCGTGGGGGTGATCGGCTTGGGGGATGAGACTCGCCCTCATGCGGGGTTCGACTGGCACTTCCCGAGGCCCGTCGTTCGCTTGAGCGAAATGAGACTTTGCACTCGGCGTGCCAAACCGGCGAAATCAGGATAAAGGGCACGTTTCTAGCAATTTGGGAAATACCCCACCGTAACTTCGGCAAGAATCTGCCTATCGGCAGCAACATTTACACACCGCATTGCAACCGGCATATCCTGCGCAAACTCACTCGTTTGGCAGAATCGCTTTTTGCACGGCTTGCGCCATTAGCTTCGCGCCGGCGGCGTTGGGGTGGACTTTGTCCGGGAACAATTTCGCTTTACCGGAGAGTGCCTTGTACAGGTCGATCACGGGTAGTTTTTTGTCTTTGGCAATCGCGAGCACTTTCGGAATGACGCCGTCTTTTATGCGCGAATTCTCGATCCCCCATTCGCCGGGGAAGGCGGGCACCGGCGTACAGAGATAGATTTTCGGCTTCGATTCGATCTTCGCGAACGACTCCACGAGTGCGGTGTAATCGGCGACGAACTCCTCCGCGTGCTTCCAGTTTGCCGGTTTTGTGTCATTTGTGCCGAGCTTGATGACGACGATATTCGGCAAGAACGCGAGTGCGTCTTTGTACTTCTTCTCGTTGATGTACGGTGCGTCGCCCTTGCTCAACAGTGTGCGCCCGCTGACGCCGAAGTTCTTCACGTCGTACGCCTCGCCGAGCAATTGCTGCAACACCGCCGGGTACGCTTCCTTTTCGCGGTTCATCAGCCCCGAGCCTTCGGTGATACTATCGCCGACGCAAGCGATGCGAATCGCATCGGCCGCGGGCATCGCCGCCGGGAACCCGCAGACCATCGCCATCGTTGCCAGCCATCGCGCCATGTTTCGCTTCTCCTCGTTCAAATCATAAGATTCGACGGTACGCGGTGGCTTCGCTGCGGTCAATCTTTTCTTGCGAGATGTGCGAATGAGCCTGAGTTATTGGCTAGCGCGAGCGCTACTCGGGCGACGACTGCCGATCGTCTCCGGCGAGGTGCGGATACCGGGTATCGAACAACCGGTGACGATCCGCCGCGACCGGTACGGCGTACCGTGCATCGAAGCCGAGAACGACCGCGATGCGATGTTCGGTGCGGGTTACGTGCAGGGGCAAGATCGCGCGTTTCAACTGGAAACGCAGTTACGGGTGGTCCGTGGCACGCTGTCCGAACTCGTTGGCGCGAAGGGATTGCCGGTCGATCGCATGAGCCGACGCATCGGCTTCCACCGTGCGGCACTCGCGCAATTCCCAATTGTCGATGCGGATGTGCAAGCCTCGCTAACGGCGTTTGCGGCGGGGGTGAATGCGGGTCGTTCCGTGGGGCTGCGAAAGAAGCCGCACGAACTCGCGATACTTGGTGGCGAGTTCACACCCTACGAGGGCAGCGACGTTCTCGGCATCGTGAAGTTGCAATCGTTCGCACTGCCGTCGAACTGGGATTGCGAACTCGCCCGCCTGCGGATTCTGCGCGACGACGGCATCGATGCGCTCCGCGCCGTCGACGCGATTCCGTATTCGCACGATGCGACTACAACCGTTCACACGTCGCTTCTCGATGCGCTCGG
>JANXNT010000245.1 GCA_025353985.1 Limnoglobus sp. | reverse complement strand
ATCGGCCTCAACCGAGACATCGGACCGGATGAAACTGCCGTGCCACCCGCTTTGACGATCTCCGCAACAACGGCGTTGCCATCGACCTCACGCCGTCCAGAGACGACGACTTTCGCACCGGCCTTGCCGAACGCCTTCGCCGTAACGGCACCGATACCACTGGTCGCTCCGGTAATCAGAACGACCTTCCCGCTAAAATCGAACATGATCGAGACCCCATAGCTGTGACAGATATGCGAACGGGGAATGATACCGAAGGTATCGAATCTGGCTTACATGGAAAGCAGTGGCGAGTTACTCGACGAACTATCCACTCCCAACTCTCAACTCTCAACTACTCATGGCATCGATCCTTGCGAAACTGCGTTGAGTTTGCCGGTTGCGGTACTTGTGTGGGTTTTACTGCCGGTCGCGCCGGTTAATCCAGTTGGCGTTGGCAGGGCGGCTATACCGTGCAGTCGCAGTTTGACGAAAGTAAGGGTAGCGGCAACGACCTTACAGAATTGCCCGACTGGAATCGAGTTCCAGAATCAAGGAGGATCGGACGTGAAACTGCGTTCCCTGTCCCCGTTGGCTGCGGCCGCCGGGATTTGCATTGCCGGGTCGGCGGTGGCTCAAGAGCCTGCCCGAACCTCCGCGATGCCTGCGAAAACCACCACAACGGCCCGCGTTAGCTCCAATCCTGTTGCCAACCAGCAGCTTGCGGACAGCGTGGCCACCCAACTCACCACGAGCGGGGCGGCCCAAATGGCCGACGTTTCGATCTCCGTCGTCGACGGGATCGTGACGCTCACTGGCACCGCCAAAGACTCCGCTACCAAGGATCTGGTCATCAACCAGGTTCGCCAGGTTGCGGGCGTCAAAAAGGTTCGCGACGGCATCAACACGACGTCGTCGATCATGCTTGCCCAAGGCGTCGGCCCACTGGCGGCCCCCGCTTCGGTCGGCATCGCGCCCGGCGGGTTCATGCCGAACATCGAGCCATCGCCGCTCGGCGCACCGGGCATGGGCGGCGCAGGTGGCGGCGAAACCGCCCCACCGTTACCCCCCTACGCATGGCCCACGTACGCCCCGCACAACAACGTCAGCCGTGTGGCTTACCCCACCGCGTACCCGTACAACGCCTTCCCGTTCATCGGCCCGTTTTACCCGTTCCCGAAGGTTCCGCTCGGCTGGCGGAAAGTGACGATGGAATGGGATGATGGCCACTGGTGGATCGGCAAAACGCAAGCCCCACAAGACTACTGGCGTGTCCGCTTCTGGTAAGCGATCGCCAGATGAAACGCCCGAACGACCGACGAGTGGTGCCCACCACTCGCCGGTTTTTTCGTTCGATTCGTCCCAAAACTCGCTCTCAGAATCGACGTAAGTCCGAATTGTGTAGGTTCAAAAACCGTGTTTTCGGGTGTTTTTTCGTCTCAAAATGCCACTTTTTGATCGCAAATCGCTGATTTGATTTGGGGGTTTTTGCCGTATCTCGAACTATTGTAGCGGTTTACGTCGAGTGCCATCGATTCCACACTCGCTGAAAGCATCGACCAAAACGGACCAAAAATCGACCGAATGGGTACCAATATGGCACCAAGATCGACCGGACGCGCCTTTTCTATGTCATTTAGAGACACTTTTGGGTACGTCCGTGACAGTGTGCAAAAGTTGACTTACGTCAATTAAACTAGAACTTATTGACTTCGCGAAATCGCGTGGATGCACCAACCCAAAGCCCACGGACGAACGTCCGTGGGGAGTTCCTCCGTCGAAAATGTCCACGGGAACGCAATACTATTCTTGACGCGACATTCCGAAGGCCGGTATTCTCTCATGTCGGGATTGGGATAAACAGCTGTTCGGCGACGGAGGACTTCAGCGGTGGACTATCGTGAACTTCTCGACGCAGTTCGTCGCCACGTGAAGCGGCTGAAGGTCGATTGCGCCGTCACAAGCGGCAAACCGGCCTCCGAGAAGGCGGTGGCTGCTGCCGAGGCCAAATTGAATGTGCGCCTCCCGGCCGAACTGCGGGAGTTCTACCGGACGGTCGCGGACGGGTATGCGATGTTTTGGCAGGCCGACGCCAACGACTCCGAGCAGCCGTTTGGCGGCCTGCGGGTGCCGTCCTTGTCCTCGCTAGCCGAGACGTACAGCGGGTGGCGGGGGATGGCTCTATACAACCCCGAACAGGCAGAGAAGTACGGCTTCCCGTACACAAAAGACCCGCGATGGCGAAGCGCACCGCGGCCCGGCAGTGGCAATGGCTGCCGGTCATCAATGAGCCGAATGGCGACCTGATCTGCCTCGACCTGAGCGCGCCGGGCGGCCCGGTCGTCTTCCACAAACACGACTGGCTAGATGGTGGGACGGGCGATGATGGCCACTCACTCGCTACGAGTTGGCGGGCGTTTGTAGCGGGTTGGGGTAGCGTCTGCTTCCAGTTCCCCGATGGATTATACTGGCCATCGTGTTTCCAGCCCGGCGGCGGGGTGGCGTGGGACAGCGAGCAGTTTCGCAGCCCCTTCCGTGTGGCAGGCCTGGTCGCAGCAGACGGCGGGGCACGATAGGTTTCTGGGACTTCAAGGCTCAGCATGCCCTGCCGCTGCTTAGCGGGATCGTTAGGCGGAGGAGGGCGTTCGAATGGACGGTGTTGGCCGCGTGACTGCCGAGTTGACGTTCCTGCCCCGGTCGAAAGGCGGTCGTAACAACCTGCCGATGCCGCCATGGTCTGCGGCCGGAGGAGCCGGATACATGCCGCATCTGGTGGTCGAGGGCGGAGCCGAGTACCTCGGGGTGCGGATCGTCGGCGGCCCGCAACCGGTGTTCGACGAGCCGGCCGTGTTCGAACTGATTCTCATGTGCCCCGGCGTGGATTACTCGCCGCTGGTAACCGGCGTAGCCGTCACCGTCCGTGAGGGAAGCCGAGTGGTTGCCCGTGGGCGGATACTGGGGCGAGCCAAGACACCGCCCCAGGAACTTCATCGGACAGCGAGCAATAACCCGCCGCAGTGACTGGTACTGTTCGTTGCCTTCGGCACGCACCGGTTGCGATGGCCATCCTCGAATTTTGCAAATCCGCATTGTTTTCCGAGTTGTCAATTCCGAATCGCCACTCGACCTTGCCGCTGTTTTTCGTCCCGTTCGGGCATAACCCCAGCCACGATACAAAATGTTTGACCCTCGGCCACTATGTGAAGTCCTTGCGTAATCCGCTATGGTTCAAACCTGAGTATCATTTTCGTTTTTTGCCTTTTCTGGTAGCCGCAGGTCTTTAGACGCGCGGGGTAAATACCCTCAAAAACCAGTCGTGGCGAGTCTGCGAGACGCGACGC
>JANXNT010001083.1 GCA_025353985.1 Limnoglobus sp. | reverse complement strand
CAAGGTGGCTTCGGTGGTGGCCAAGGTGGCTTCGGCGGCGGCCAAGGTGGCTTCGGCGGCGGCCAGGGTGGCTTCGGTGGTGGCCAGGGTGGCTTCGGTGGTGGCCAGGGCGGCTTCGGTGGTGGCCAGGGAGGCTTCGGTGGTGGCCAGGGCGTCTTCGGTGGTGGTGGCGGTCAGTTCGGCGGTGGGGGGGGTCAGTTCGGCGGCGGCGGTGGCAAGATCGGCTTTAGCGGCTCGAACGGCCTGTAATCGCTAACAGTAACACAATATTCCCACAGCCCGCACCAATGGTGCGGGCTGTTTCGTTGAGGGCACCCGATGCGATTTCTTCGAGTTGCGATCGCATTGGCTTGTGTGACATCGCACGGTCAAGCCGCCGAACCGAACGATGCCATCGTCGAAGCGGCACGAACTTCGTGGAACGTGCCCGGCGTCGCTGTTGTCATTGTCCACGGCAAAACCGAGTCCGTTCGCGGTTACGGCGTGAAAACCCTCGGTAACGCCGCACCCGTAACGCCAAATACCGTATTTCCGCTCGCATCCTGCACGAAAGCGTTTACGACGACACTACTGGCGATGCTCGCCGACGAAGGAAAGCTGTCGTTCGACGATCCCGTGCGCAAGCATTTCCCCGTATTCCATCTGTCCGATCCGAACGTGGATGCACTTGTGACATTGCGCGACCTCGTTTCGCATCGCACCGGCGTTCGCGGCCACGATCTGCTTTGGTATCGCGCACCGTGGGACGAAGCCGAGTTGTTTCGCCGGATGACGAAGTTGCCCGTCGATCGCCCGTTCCGTAGCAGTTTCGAGTATTCGACTTTGATGTTCCTTGCGGCAGGGAAGGCACTCACGAACCGTGCGGAACAACCGTGGCACGAACTCGTCCGTACGCGAATCACCGACCCGCTCGGCATGACGCACACGACATTTTCTACGAAAGACCTCGCAGCGGATCGTGCCTCCGGGCATCGCGAACAAAAGGATGGCCGCATTCGCGTCGAGCCGTGGTACGAAGTGCCAACGCCGAACCCGGCGGGGTCGATCAACCTGCCCGCCAAAGACCTCGTGCCATGGTTGCGTTTTCAGCTGGCAAACGGCATGCACGCCGGGAAACGCCTGGTATCCGAGGAGCAACTGACGATCACGAAATCGCCGCAAACGATCATGCCGATGGAAGGCAGCCTCAAGACACGAAACCGATCTATTAGAAATCGACATGCAAAAAACCCACAGTTAGATGAACTATCCTTTTGATGAACTACACGATTTTCTTTAACT
>JANXNT010001073.1 GCA_025353985.1 Limnoglobus sp. | reverse complement strand
CACCTTGTTCGCAAATCTGCGTCTCGACCAAACGTCAAACACATCAGCTACCCCTCAACGGAAGCCGGCAGGTTTCTCTCCCAGCGGATTAAACATCATGCGCTCTTTTCGGCTTCGGCCGCAGGCTTTGGAATTTTCGGAGGCTTCACCGTATGCAGGTCGCGTTGGATTTTGAACACCGAACTGTGCCCGCCTCCCAGGTAGCCCTTCGTCTTTTTCGGCGGCTGCTTACGCGTCTTCGCCTTCTTCCAACGCTCGGTCCAGATCACCTTCAAGATCGCCGCGAGGTACTTCGCCAACGCCTTCGGATCGTCGATGTGCGTCGCCTCGAACAGCTCGGTCGTCGCCTCGGCACCGAGCACTTCCAAACAGCCCGTCAGGTCGCGACGAACGTCGTCGAACAGCAGGTCTATCGACACCTCTTTGGGCGTCACTTCGGCACCGGCGGCCACGAAGTGGCGGATCGTCAGCGTGATGTTGTAGATCAGCAAACAGAGCATCGCTTGGAAGACCGTGGCCTCGGGCGTACTGCCGATCAACTCACGCAAACTGAACGTTTCCACAACCACTTGATACATCGATTCGATGCCCCAGCGACTGCGGTACAACGTCAGGATGTCGGCGGCCGGATAGCGCTCGCCATCGAGCATACTCGTGACGACGCTCAACGGCTCGCCCTTGTGTATCACGGTGATTTTGCGAACGCGCACCCGACCGGGGCCGGTACCGAGCCAGCCGGTTTCATCGGTGAACGACCGACCGACATCGTCGATCCCTTCGCGCACGGGAACGCTGGAATCCAAGTGAAATCCGAAGCTCGACTGATAGCGCACGACAAACTCATCGCGGCCTTGGCAGAACAATCCGAGACACTTGTAATCGCAAAAGGCGCGGTCCGCCACCCACAATCGCGAACGCGAATCGCCGAGCGCGCGAACCCGTGCGACCAACCCCGGCACGAGCGGATTATCGGCGGCTTCGCCGTCGGGAACGGCCTCGACGGCGATCGCTTCCTGGGTGGCCATATCTTGGGCACAGAGCATCTTGCCGCCGAAGACGTTGCCTTTGAGACCGCGAATGACGCCGAGTTTTTTCGCGACGTACTTGATCTTTTTGCCGTCGATGGCGAGGCACCAAAACTCGCGGAGGGAGGCGGGCAAGGGGTTGGCGACGGCGAGCGGCGCGACCTGTCGCAAGCGTGCGACGGCCTCGACGAACAACCCCAAACTGAGCGGGAGCGGCATGCGTCGAAGCTTGCCGTAAACGGCCTGAATCGAGGCGTCGAGCGTGTCCTCTTCTTGCGACTTTTTGAAGTTCTGGTGGGCGGAGCCGCGGTGCCCGAACAGCGAGTCGGCGATGAGGCGAACGATGGTGGGGAAGGAGATGGCTTTTTCGTAGGTGCGTCCGCGATGGCGTTTGAAGACGCCGGCGAGAAAGTCGGCTTCGAGAACGAAGCGGAGGAGTTTCAAAGTGGCGTCGGCGAGTGGCAGTCGGCGACACACTTCGAGGTCGAATGGGTTGGTCATGGGAAGTCCTTCCTGCAAGAATGACAGCGTCAGATGCAGGAAGACTATGCCGCACAACTAGTTGCGCAAGAGGATGATGTTTAATCCGCTGGGTTTCTCTCCTGCCGTCGCCCAGGCAATCGGAATGATTTGTCACAGGTGTCGCGGGAGCCGATGGCAAGCGCGATGGAACCTGTTCGCGTTGCGGGAAGATTCGCTGACCCAGCCGCTGGCACGCTTCTCTCTTGACGAGCCGGGCGAGTTATGATAACATAGCGTAACGAAAAAGCAAGGAGATCGTTATGCCGCGACCCCGTTTGCGTTCACTCGACGCCCCTTGGCTCGAAGATGAAGAGCCTGACTGGAGTGCGATGACCAAGGCCGATGCAATCCGTGAGGCCAGCAAGCTCCTCGGCGGGGAGCAGTCGCCGATTCTGATCGTTCGGTATTTGGAGCAGCGAAAGCTTCGTGTGAACGCTTCTCAAGCGGCCAAAGTCTTGGGCGACATGAAGAAGGAAAAGACGCCTAAAGACTTGGCGCACAGCGTTCATGCAGTCGTGTCGATCCAAAAATATGCTGCCGAACACGGGGGCATTAAAGCCGTAGCGAAAAAACTCGCTGAGGCGGAAAGCCTCATCCGCTTCGCGAACGGAGTGGGCGGTCTGGAAGTCTTCAAGGCGATATTAGAACAGCTTCAATCTCCCAAGTAAATCCGCAAGTTTCTTCGTCACCAGCAAAATGTTATCATAACGTCTTGACATTATCTAGCGTTATGCTAACATTATCGCAGGTGGCCCGCAAAAGTCGGCCCGAAACAAGGAGAACGACGATGATGTACGAATTTGGCGTTGGCAAGCTAAAAGTTACGTTTGGCGACTTCGA
>JANXNT010000970.1 GCA_025353985.1 Limnoglobus sp. | reverse complement strand
AAGTACTGCCAACAGACCTTCGCGGAAGTGACGAACCCGCCGATCGACCCGTACCGCGAAGGCGGCGCGATGTCGCTGATGACGTATCTCGGTAGATCGTCGCTGACGGCCCGCGATGGCGAAGACGAGATGCCCGTCAAGCAACTCGAACTCGCCTCGCCAATCATCAGCGATGCGGTCATCGAAGAGATCCGCCAGAACGAAATGCTCGGGTTCCAACCGCTCGATGCCACTTTCGTACTCGAAGGCGGCGCGGAAGCGTTGCGAACGAGCTTGATTGCATTGCGGAGTGCGGCCGAGAAAGCCGTCCACGCGGGGCACCACGTATTGTGCATCAGCGACCGTCAAGCTTGCAAGAAGGGGATCGACCCGATCCCGTCGTTGCTCGCGCTCGGTGCGGTTCACAATTACCTTTGCCAGCAAGGGCTGCGCGATCGTTGCTCGATCGTCGTGCAAGCGGGCGACATCCAGGAAGGCCACGATATTGCGGTTCTCGTGGCGTTCGGGGCCGATGCGGTTCACCCGTACCTCATGTTGCGAATGGTCAAAGATGGCCTGACGTACAAGCACGGCGAATCGAAGCAGGAAATTGAATTGTCCTCGCGTGAAGCGCTAGAGAACTTGTTCGAGGCGCTCGAGGATTCGCTCAAGAAGATCATCTCAAAGATGGGGATCACGACGATCGAAGGCTATCGCGGCGCGATGCTGTTCGAGGCGGTCGGCTTCGGCCCAGAACTGATGGAGTTCTTCGGTGACTTCCCCTCGCGCATCGGCGGCCTGACGCTTGCGGACCTCGTCGACGACGTGAAATGGCGTCTCGACCGGACCGTGAACATGGGCACGCTCGGCCGCAACAAAGATTATCACGCCTACAAACCCGAAGTGCGGATGGCGCTGCGGAACGCGGTACTCGAAGTCTACCCCGACCCCGTGATGGGCGGCGGGGAAGCGGCGTACACGGCACCTCTCGAAAATGAAGTCGCCGATGCCGCAGACAAAGTCGGTGCGAAGTTCGTGAAGTTTACGAACCTCGTCAACAACCGCGTGCCGACGGTGCTGCGCGACTTGTTCAAAATTAAAATGGGTAGTGCCATCCCGAAGGAACAGGTTCAAGCGGGGATCGACATCATTCGCGGCCACTTCCGTGGGGCCGCAATGAGCCACGGCGCGCTGACCGGTGCGTCGCACATGACAATCGCTGCGGCGATGAACGAACTCGACACGCTCAGCAACTCCGGCGAGGGCGGCGAAGCCCGTTGGCGGAACGATATTCCCCCGAAGGCGCACGGCGATCACTGGGCGAAAGTGCGGAAGCAGCGCCAGGAGAACCCCGGCGTTTACGCGCTCGATGCCAACGACCTGAACAAGAGCCGATTCCGTTCGCGGATTCGCCAGGTGGCATCGGGTCGCTTCGGTGTCGATGCGGAATATCTCATGAACGCCGATGAGATTTCGATCAAGATGGCGCAAGGCGCGAAGCCTGGCGAAGGCGGCCAGTTAATGGGCAAGAAGGTGACGGCGGAGATCGCCGAGATTCGCTTCGCGAAGCCCGGTACGGATCTCATCAGCCCGCCGCCACACCACGACATTTACTCAATTGAAGACCTCGCCCAACTGATCTACGACTTAAAGTCGATCAAGCCGGGAATGCCCGTTTCGGTGAAGTTGGTGGCGGTCGAGAACATCGGCACGATTGCGGTCGGCGTCGCCAAGGCCGGTGCGGACATTATCGAGATCGATGGCATCGACGGCGGTACCGGTGCGGCGATGGTGTCCTCGAAAGAACACGCCGGGTTGCCGAGCGAGATGGGCCTGTCCGAGGCGCACCAGGCGCTCGTCGTCAACGGCATCCGCAAGAGCGTGAAAATCCGCGTCGGTGGCGGTATCAAGAACGGTTACGACGTGATCAAGTACGCACTGCTCGGTGCGGACGAGTTCACCTTCGGCCAGGGGCTGATGGTTTCCGTGGGTTGCATCGTGTGCAAGAATTGCCACATTCCGAACTGCCCGACGGGGATCACCGGTTCGCCGGAGATCTTCAAAGGTCACCCGGCACACACGAAGGCGTACATGCACGCGGTCGCCGAGGAAGTCCGCACTTTGCTCGCGGAAATGGGCTTCGAGAAGATCTCGGAAATCACCGGCCGCAGCGATTTGCTCGAACGGCGAACGGACCTCAAAGGCCGACCGGCGCAGGTCGATCTCAAGCGGTTCCTGCGCCCCGACATGGCACTGTCCGTTCTCGAAAAGAACTACGAACAGGTCGAGCCGAATCGGGGCGTCTGCACGCCCGATGGCAACTCGCTCAACCACCGGATTCTGGCCGCGACGCTCGACGCCATCGACACCGCGCAAGATGTGTCATTGGTGTTCAAAATCAAAAACAGCGACCGTTCGGTCGGTGCGACACTCGCGGGTGAGATCGCCCGGTTGTACGGCCGCGAAGGCATTCCGAACGGCAAGAAGATTCGCGTCCGCTTCGATGGCGAAGCCGGCCAGAGCTTCGGTGCATGGTGCCTAACGGGTATCGACCTCGAACTGCGCGGCTTCACGCAGGACGGCTTGGCGAAGGGCATCTCCGGCGGGCACGTCGTCGTTTCGCTCGATTACAAGGCATCGGACTATGGCGGGGAGATTCAGAGCATCGCCGGGAACAACGTGGCGTACGGTGCGACGGGTGGGTTCGTGTTTATCGGCGGGCGGGCCGGTCACCGCCTCGGCATCCGCAACTCGGGTGCGACGATCGTTGCCGAAGCCGCAGGGAAATATGCCTGCGAATACATGACGCGCGGCCGCGTGCTGATCCTCGGCCCCATCGAGAACGAAGTCGGTTCCGGCATGACCGGCGGCGAGCTTTTCGTTTACGATCCGCACAACGAAGTCGCCGGTAAACTCCACGGCAAAAGCGTCACCGTCATCGACTGCAACTACACCGATTTCGAGTGGATGCACCCGCTAGTGATCCAGTATCACGCCCGCACGGGTAGCCGTCAGGCGGAGTACATCCTCAAAAATTGGGCCGACATTCGCCGCGGCCGACGCATCCGCAAAGTACTGCCGCTCGCCGTCGCCCGCGCGATGGAAGACTACCGTGCCGTCGGCACGAACGCGGGTTAGGCCATTGCGAAATATGAGGATTGCAACATATGCCGATTATTTTCTTCGGAACGCGCGGCATCTCGTGGACGGTCGATAGCGGGGAGTTTCACTGCCCGCGTTGTTCCGAAAAAGTGCCTTACAAGTTGAAGTCGACGCGGCCTTGGTTCACCGTCTACTTCATCCCGCTCTTTCCCGTGGGAGGTTCCGAACGGCACGTTGAATGTCGCGAATGCGGCGGTGCGTTCCGCGAGGATGTTCTCGATTATCGTGCGCCGAAAGACTCATCGCAAGATTACGCCGCCGAGCTTTACGAAGAACTCGAAGCGGGAAAGAGCATCGAGACGATTCGGCGAAAGTTAGAGCGGCTGGGCATGTCGCCGACGCGGTCCGAGGAGATGATCGACGAGATGACGCGAGGGAAAGTGTGGTCCTGCCCAGAGTGCGGTTTCCATTACTTATACAGCGTGAAACCGTGCCCGAAATGCACCACCTCGAAGTAATCGAAACGAACCCAACGCCACTTTGCCAGACTCGCACGCAATCGTGCGTCGCCTGCTGCCGAGGGAAAAAACAGAGTGACGCGTCACTCACCGCAAAACTCCGCAGGCAAACCGAACAATTTCAAAAATCGTTCGGCACACCGAACCACCCGCCATCGTTTCTCACGCTGATTTTATTCGAACTGCGTACGCGGCGGTTCTCGCCACTTCTGCTCGCGCCGCTGTTCCTACTTCCCGGCTTCGGCCCACTCATCCGCACGTGGTTCGCTAACCGCACTTGCTGTGCGTTCCTCGGCACCGTTGAAGATTCGCGAGCGGGCTGTTTGTTGCACCCCACGCGAATGGGCAGCGATGTGCGACGGCGCACCGCGTTCGCGCTGTTACCCGGAATGGCGTGCGGCGAGCCGGGGTTCACGTGCAATGCGACGCATTTGTATCGCCGTCTCGGGTTACGCGAACGCCAGGAATTCAAGGACAAAACGCAAGGTATGGCAATCGCCGAATATAGCCGGGCGGTGGTCGCACTCGAAGTCACCGCTTCGCGGCCGCCTGCGTGACTTTGTCGAATAACAGCCCGATCAGTGTCTCGAGCATTTCGACGTATTCCGTCGCAGCGAGTGCGTGAATTTTGTGTGCGAGAGCGCGACGACGTTCGATCTGATCGACGAAGCGATCGACGCCGAGTTTCTCCAGTGGGCCACCCGGATTTTGCAATTCGAGCAGTTCGAGAATTTC
>JANXNT010000963.1 GCA_025353985.1 Limnoglobus sp. | reverse complement strand
CGTAATTCGCACAAAGAGCCACCGCCGCGCAGCTTGTCCAACAGCACATCGACCGACTCGATCCCCTCTTTCCGTACCAACGTCGAGAGTCGCGATTCGATTAAATATCGCTTGCTATCTTCGAGCACAATGCCCGTTTGTTGGCGGACCATCGTGCGGATGCGATCGAAATCTTCGGTGCCAATCGCGTCGAGATTTCGCATGATTAGACACCTCCCGCAACGAGAGCGCGACGGCTGGCCCGCACGCGCAGATCGAGTTCCGTGCCGATCCGGCCGAGCGGCAGAATCGCATCGGCCAAGCCGGCCGTGGCGACCGAACCGGGCATACCCCAGACGACACTCGTCGCTTCGTCTTGCACGACGATGCGCCCACCCCGTTGCCGAATCGCATCGCAGCCACGCAGCCCGTCCTTACCCATTCCGGTTAGCACGGCCGCAATCGTGCCCGGTCCGTAAGCCTCCGCAACCGATTGAAACAAGACATCGACGGCGGGGCGGCACGCATTCACCGGTGGCGTGCGCTCGAGTTTAACGAACACACCCGTGGGTCGGCGAACGACTGTCATATGGTTGTCACCGGGCGCGATGTAGATACCGCCCGCTACGACTTTGTCGCCGTCGCTCGCTTCCGTCACGTTCAAGCCGGTCCAGTTCGTGAGGCTGACGGCGAGTTGTTTCGTGAATACCGGCGGCATGTGTTGCACGATGACCACGGGCACCGGCAGGTCGGCTTTCCAGTCGGCTAAAATGGCACGCAGCGCGTTCGGCCCGCCCGTCGAACAGCCGATGGCCAGCACCGTTGCGGGGCGTTCCGTTAGCGTGCGTGGCACGTTCCGGATCGGCCCCGAACTAGTCGCCACACGAACCGGCGAAGCGATCACTTTGCGGCAAAACGCTTTGATTCGAGGGATTAACTCCTCGCGGATCCGTTGCTGTGCCTCGGCGAGGTTGCCGACGTTCGTCGGCTTCGTCACATAATCCGTCGCCCCGCGAGACAGCGCTTCGAGTGTCGTTTTCGCTCCGCGTTCGGTTTGTGAACTGAACATGATGATCGGGACTGTGGGGTCGATCCGACGGATCGCGGCCAGCATTTCCAACCCGTCCATGTCCGGCATTTCCACGTCGAGCGTGACGATGTCCGGCTGCAATTGCGCGAACTTGGCGAGGCCGATCCGACCGTTCGCGGCCACGGCGGCCACTTCTAGTTCGGGGTCGGTCGACAGCACGTCGGCCACAATTTTTCGCACGACGACCGAGTCGTCGACGATCAAGACGCGAATTTTGCTCACGGGTTCCTCAGACGGCAGCAGTCGCAAGGAGCAGTGAAAGTTTCTCAGCGAGAACTTCCCGCGAGAACGGCTTCATCACGTATTCGTTCGCCCCAGCGGCGAGCGCGCGAGTCATTTGGTACGTCTCGGTTTCCGTCGTGACCATCACAATGCGAAGGTCCGCACGCTCTGGATCGGCCCGCACCGCAAGCAAGAATTCGAACCCGTTCATCTCGGGCATGTTCCAATCGACCATCGCTAAATCGAATTGTCCCGGCGGGCCGAGCAACTCGAGTGCGGCCTTGCCGTCCCCGGCTTCGGTCGTCTCGTAGCCGAGCTTTTTCAGCATGTTGCAAAGGATGCTCCGCATCACTTTTGAGTCGTCGATTACCAGCGCACGCATCGTTCGAACCTCCGTTGTTACAGGTATTATGACCGAACCCCATTTGGCATCGGTCGCGAGATCGCGGGCAGTAAACGCTTGGTGGCAAAGGTTGAAACCGGTGGCGGCGTGGCCGAACTGACCGCCGGTGTCACATCGCGACCGGTTCCCAAATGCTGAAACTGCGCGACCAAATGTTGTAACTCGGCGGCCATATCGACGAGGCGTTCACCGGCCTTTTGCGCGCCGGTTGCACCTTCGGACGTGTCCCCCGCGGCCTGAGCGACCGAGGTAATATTCTGCGCGATTTCCGCCGTGCCCTTCGCCGCCTCGGAGACGTTTCGGCTAATCTCCACCGATGTCGCGGTCTGTTCTTCGACCGCCGATGCGATCGTATTCGAGATGTCGCTGATCCGGTAAATCGTCTCGGTGATTAGGCCAATCGCGTCGATGGCCCCGCGCGTGTCGCGCTGGATCGCTTCGATTTTTTGGCTAATGTCTTCGGTCGCTTTCGCGGTTTCTTTCGCGAGTTCTTTGACTTCCGTAGCGACGACCGCGAAGCCTTTGCCCGCTTCCCCGGCGCGGGCGGCTTCGATCGTCGCGTTGAGTGCGAGCAAGTTCGTCTGTTGAGCGATTGACGTAATTACCTTGATAACCTGGCCAATTTCCGCGCTGCTGACGCCGAGCTTCGTCACGGTGGCGTTTGCTTTTCCGGCCGTGACTACGGCAGTCGATGCAATTTTCGCCGCTTCGTTCGCGTTTTTGGCGATCTCGTTTATGCTCGCGTTCATCTCGTCGACGGCGGTTACGACCGTCGTGACGTTTGCACTGACTTGCTCGGCGGCCGCGGAAACGACGGTCGATTGTGCGGATGTTTCTTCAGCCGCGGCGCTCATCTGATGGCTGACAACCGCGAGGTCTTGCCCCGCCGAGAGTAGGCCATTCGAATTCTCTGCAACCTTTCCTAGCACCGTTTTCATCTGATCGATCATCTGCCGTTCGCGTTCTTCGGCCGCGAGTTTCTCCGTGACGATTTCCATCGAGACCATGATCCCGAGGTAGATTTTGTCTTGGCCGTAGATCGCGTTGACCGACGTTTCGATCGAGTCGGCACCGAGTCGTAGGTTCGTTTTAATCGGCATGCCGTTCGGGTCGATCAGGCTCTGGCGCGGGTGTTCGGACAGTTTTCCAAGCGGTTCGATCGATTCGCCAATCGCACGATTTGCAGGGAATGGCAGGTGTTTGGCCACCCGTTCGAACAAGGTGATCGCCGCCGGATTGACGAACTGGATGCGTCCTTGTGCGTCGGCGTACAGGATCCCCGTCGGGGCGTTTTCCACCATCGATTGCATTCGAGCTGCGTCGTAGCGGCTGATTGTGAACGATACGAGCGTGGCGATTTTCCTTAGCGTATCGAGCCGCGACGCGGTGAGTGCCTCACCGTTTGTCATGAAAAAGTCGAGCGTGGCGATCACCTTCCCATTCGCGCTGATCGGGATTGCGACACCCGATT
>JANXNT010000911.1 GCA_025353985.1 Limnoglobus sp. | reverse complement strand
GCAGGGCGGCGAGGCGTTCATCCAAAGTATCTTGTGTGGGCGACGCCATAGGTTTATTTGGGGTTCTGTCAACCGGGTACGAGTACCGCTTTAAGGCGGCGAACCGCGCGGAGATACCGCATACTTGCGGCGGCTTCGGTCAGCGTGAGTGCGGCGGCGACTTCCTGATTCGAGAGCATTTCGTGGTGCCGCATCAAGATGATTTCGCGGTCGTCGTCGGCGAGTTCGTTAACTGCCGACGCCAGTTTCCGCTGCAATTCGTGCTGAATCGCCTCCGATGCGGGCGTGCGTTCTTGATCGACGAATTGCTGGGCAAGCGATGCGGAGGAATCGTCGGACCATGCGGGCCGTTCGATCGATTGCTCTTTGTCGATGCTTCGCCGTTGGGCAAGGCGATGCCGACGATGCGTGTCGATGATGCGATCTTGCGCGAGATGTCGCAGCCACAAGTGGAACGGCATGTCGGGCTTTTTGAGATACTCGACGAGCCGTAGGTTCGCCTCGAGCAGCACGTCTTGCACGATGTCCGAGGCATCGACGCGGCGCGCGATGGCGGGGTCCAACCGCAGGCCGATCATTCGCCGGAGCGGCTCGCGGAATTCTCCGAACAACGCATCGGCGGCCCCGGCGGATTTGTCGCGGGCGTCGTTTAGCAGACGGTCGGTTTCATCTTTGTTAGGCCACATAATTTTATTGTAGTCAGCCGTCACGGCTTCGGCTTCGCCGGGTTCGGGCGATACGCTCCACCATAGGCGTCACGGAGTTCGGTTGTGCGCTTTCGCAGCGTGGCTAGCGTACCCGCGAACTCCGCCACATTCACGAGGTTCCGCACTTGGTCGGCATCTGCGGTGCGGTCGTAAAGCTCTTCGACTAACGGGACTTGTTCGAACCAGCGTACATAAGTGAATCGCTCGTTGCGTACGCCTTCGCTCTTCGGGATGTTCTTTCGCTCGAACAGATGCTCGTAGAAGAAATCGCTCCGCCAATCGCGCGGCATTTCCCCGCGACAAATGCCCGCAATGCTTCGCCCCTGCATCACCTTCGACACGTCCACTTTGGCGTAGTCCAGTACGGTTGCGGCGAGATCGATGTTCAGCACCGGCAGATCGGACACCGCGCAGCCCGGCTTGGTTCGCGGGTCGTGAACGATCATCGGTACGCGGATCGATGGCTCGTAGATGTACCACTTGTCGGCGAAGCCACGGTCGCCGAGAAAGTAGCCGTTGTCCGCCGTGAAAATGATGATCGTGTTATCTGCGAGGCCACGTTTGCGAAGTGTTTCACGGATGCGACCGACGACGAGATCGACGCCGGAAATCATGCGATAATAGCCGCGCACCATCTCTTGATATTTCTTCGGCTCGTCGAATCGCCAGCCAAAGCGAACGCGGCTTTCGGAGGTTTTCAGAAACTCCGGCTGCTTCGCGAAGAACGCATCGTCCATCGTCTTCGGTACCGGGAACACTGCATCCGCATAGAGGTGATCGACCTCTTTCTGCCAATAATATTGTTTCGGGTCGTCGTCCTCAGCGTGCGGCGCGTTGAAGCTCACCGACAAGCAAAATGGCTGGCCCGGCTGCACTTTATCCAGGAACGCAATCGCCCGTTCCCCTTCCATATCGGTGACGTGCTTCAAAGTGCCATCGGGTTGTTTCTTCCAGTACGGCGTGCGGTTGAGCACTTGAAACGAATCGAACATCGTCGCGGTCGCACCCGCCGTCACGCCGACGCCGAACTTGCCGACAAAGCCCGTACGGTAGCCCGCTTGCTTCAACTGCGCCGGGTAACTGATGGCGGTATGCTCGGCGGTAATTGGCTTCGTGCCAAAGGTGTAGCGATGTGTACGTTCGTGCAATCCCGTCAGTAACGACGCGCGACTCGCGGCACAAATCGCGGTCGTCACAAACGCATTCCGAAACCGCGTGCCATCATTTGCGAGTGCATCCAGGTGTGGCGTCTGTATGATGGCGTTCCCCGCACATTGCATCATGTCCCAACGCATATCGTCCGCTAACAGCACGACCACATTCGGCCGATCCGCCGCGAGTACCGGCACACACAGAATGCCAAGAACCATCCCATACAGGAAACGCCACATCCATTCCCCTTCGCAAACGATCAACGCTCAACTCTTAACAGTCAACTATGCGATTCATGGCCCTGCGACATACATGTATTCGATGCCTCGCCAAAACTCATCGACGAACGTTTGCCGTGAGATTGGCACGCTCGATGGCGACCACCCGGCGAGCTTCGTTATGGACAATCCGCAATCGGTCAGCCAGTCGTAAACTTGCTCCGGCGTGTGGCCGTAGATGTCCAACCCGCCTTTGCCGCACTCGAAAATGACAGTCGGGCGGCAACGCCGGAGTAGGTTTTCCGCGCCGCGCAACACGCGATACTCCGCGCCTTCGACATCAATTTTTATCAGCGTGACCATCGTGCTTTCGGGCACGATCGCGTCGAGCCGTTCCGTATCGACGGTGATTTTTTCGACCCGTCCCGGATCCGTACCGACATCGCGCCGAACGATGCCACTGAACCCATCCATCTGAGTAAAATGATTGAACGTGACCGTGCCCGTTTCGTCGCTGAGTGCGATTCGACGGCAATCGACCGTCGGAAATCGCTTGCAAAGTAGGCGAAACAGCCTCGGGATCGGCTCCAAAGCGAAATGCGTCCCGTCTGGTGCGAGGCGCACGATCTCCCGCAAAATCGAACCGCGGTTGCAACCCACATCAATCGCACACGACTGGCGTTGCAGTCTCGCCGTCAGTACCGCGATCGTATCCGCATCGCAAGCCGGTACCGGTTCGGGTACGAAGGTACGATACAACCGCCTCAGCAATTTCCTCATCCGTCCCCCTAACTCGGTTTGCGCAATCGTGCCCAATAACTGCCGTCGCCGGGTTGGCCGGGGATCGAGTGATGTTCCGCTTCGAGCGTCAAATCGCGGATGCCCCGGCGCACGGAATTCACGACGCCGCTATTCTCGTCGGGTTCGATGCTGCACGTCGAATAGACGATCGTGCCACCGGGTTTCACGCGCTCGATTGCCTGGAATAATAGCTTCGTTTGCAGCCGAATCAGGTGTGGGAGTTCCTCGGGACGGAGCCGCCAACGCACTTCGGGGCGACGGCCGAGTACGCCGGTGTTGCTACATGGCACATCGACGAGCGCAGCGTGGAACGGCCCTTCCGGTAGTTCGCCATTCTCGGGGATCAGTTGCGTTTCCACGTTCGTGGCACCGAGTCGCTGACACAGGGATGTCACCATTTCGAGCCGCTTCGCGTCGATATCGCAGGCCACGATCGAGCCGCGATTCTGCATCAATTCCGAAAGGTGCGTCGTCTTGCCACCGGGTGCGGAGCAAACGTCGATCACGCGCATTCCCGGCGACACGTTCATCGCCGTGGCCACCGCCATTGCGGATATATCTTGCACGGTGAAGTCGCCAACGTCGTAGCCGGGAAGATCGCGAACTGACGCATTATCGAGGAGCTTCAGCGATTGCGGGTGCTCGCCGGGTTCGGCGTCGATGGTCGCGGCGGCGAGGCTGAGCCGATACGATTCGCGGTCGCACTTCCGCTTGTTGATTCGCAGCCAGAGCGGGGGCGGCGCGTTGAACCAAAACCCGAGCCGCACGCAAGCCGCTTCGTCGCGGAGTGCGAGCCAGTGTTCCGCAAGCCAGCGCGGCCAGGAAAATGCCGCCGACAAATATTCAGGGAAGTTCTCCTCGGGGTTCGGCAACACGTCGCGATTGAGCTTGCGGTACGACGGCCCCGTTTTGCCTTGCTCGAACGGCACCGTGTTCATCCAACCGTAATCGACGAACTCATCGGTCACGAGTTCGCTGACGCGGCGCAGCACGCCATTCAAAAATCCCTTGGCTTTCGCATTGCCGATGTAGGTCGCGAGTTCGACCGATTCGTGAACGGCCGCATGTTTGGGCACGTGCGTCAGGAACACCAACTGAAACGCACCGAGTTGGAGGATGTCCCACAATCGCGGTTCGACGGCGTGCGGCGGGCGCGTCACGAACGGCGTCAGGATCGCATCGAGCGTGGCCTTC
>JANXNT010000907.1 GCA_025353985.1 Limnoglobus sp. | reverse complement strand
GTCGGGCTAACAATTCCGATCTTGTTAGCCCGACGCGCTAGCGAGGGACGTTCACCTTCTGAGATTGCGGTTCGCGATGCGTCTTTGAAAAACGACCGTTCGTACGCCCGGAATGAAGGTTTTGCGTCGTGTCTCGCAGACTCGCCACGACTTCCTCGCTAGCGCGTCGGGCTAACAATTCCGATCTTGTTAGCCTGTTACCTACACGATTTCGTGAAGTCAAAGAGTTTACGTTTAATTGACGTAAGTCGACTTTTGCACACTGTCACGAACGTACTCAAAAGTGCGCCGAAATGACACAGAAGTGCGCGCAAATGACCCAGAAAAGGCGCGCACGGTCGATTTTCGGTCGCATTGTCACCCGAAACGGTCGGTCGTTACGAGGCGTGTGGGAATCGATAGCACTCGCCGCAAACCCTGCATTGATAGCGAGATACGGCAAAATCGCCGCGAACCGATCAGCGAAAGCCGATCAAAAAGTGGCATTTTGAGACGAAAAAACACCCGAAAACACGGTTTTTGAGCATTCGCAATTCGGACTTACGTCGATTGTGAGAGCCATTCGAGGCTCGAATTGTCGCTCTGTTTCCAGATCGCAACACTTCGCCTTTGCGCATGGAAAATCATGCCTTGGCGAAACATATGCACTTCTAAGAATCGTATTCTACAGTTTTTGCGTCATGACAGGGCAGGCAGCGATACGGGAGTGCGACGATGCAACCGGAAGCATTCGATACGTTCATCGAGATGGTCCGCGATTGCGGGACGGGAATCGTGCAGATGCCCGCGAGTTGCGAGATGTACCTCGCGCAATACCTGTCGTCGTTCGATGCGGAACGCAAGATGTTGCTGACGGCGTTGCGGAAGAACGTACCGAATGCGATCGTGCAGTACGACCAAAAAGACGGCTACGACGATCACCTCGATTACTTGACGGCCAAGCTCGTGAAGGAATCCGAGTGCGATGCGGGCGATGCACGGTGGGCCGTCGAGGCGTGGGCGGAAGCACTGGATCGCCCGGCGGGTTACGAGATCGAACAGGCCATCGATCCGCGCAAGTTGCGCGAAGAGCAAGAGCAGAACCCAGAATCGGGGTTCAAGAGCAAAGCGGTCAAGACGGCGATGATAACGATCGTCGGTGCGGGCGGATTCCTGGGCGGCTTCGTGGCCGTTGCGTTATTGCCGGTCTTGGTGTGGGCATCGGGGGCCGAAGTGGTAATGAACGGCGGCGAAGATACGGGCATGTTCGACAAGAAAAGTACGAACGTACAGTTCTTTCTGGCGTGCCTGTTGCTGGCCGTCGGTGCGGGAATCGTGGGCAGCCTCGGTGCAATTGGCGCGTGGCTGTTTGCGGGCGGGAATGAAAATCCATGGGCCACCTTCAATGTGGCATGCGGCACCGCGTTCGTGATGGTATTTATCGTGACGATGATGCCGCTGATTCCGGCTCTTCTGAAGCCCATTTTCTATGTTTGTTCGGTATTTGGAACGACGTACAAATCGGCCGCGCGGGGCGGGAACTACTGACCACAACAGATGTTAAGACAGCGAAGCTGTAGCGATCCGGTTGATCCGCCTTTGCGGGTCCGTGCGTCTTGCGCGGAATTTCGGTTGCACTTCAAACTACTTGACCTATAGAATGAGCGGCACTGCAAGGTGATCCCGCTTCCGATCCTTTGCACAAAAACCGGTTCGTTCGCGAAGTGCGTTTATCGGTCCCTTACCGATAATCGCAACGAGCTACGTCCGGTTGTAAGCGTTGTAATCGCACTGCCGCTCAGTTTCCCCATCAACCTGAGCGGAACGAACGCGCAACCTGCCGGTATGTATTTTTTCAGTCGATACCGATAATCGGGTCACAGTGGTAGTGCGTGCGAAACGTACTGGCATCGTTATCTGCCCGATCGGTTTTCCCGCCTCTGCGTAGGATTCGCCCTCCGCAAGCGACGCCCGTTCGGAACCGTAGACAGGATGGCCCCTTGATGTCGCGACTTCAACGCTCTCGCCCGGAACTCGTTCAATCTCCGCTGGAGACGTACCTCCGGGAGATCAACGAGACCTCGCTGCTGACTGCCGACCAGGAAAAATCACTCGCCCGCCTAATCGAAAAGGGCGACAATGCCGCCCGCGATCAGATGGTGCGTGCGAACCTCCGGCTCGTCGTCAACATCGCCCGAGGCTACACCGGCAAGGGCCTCGTACTGCCCGACCTCATTGAGGAAGGCAACCTCGGCTTGCTTCGCGCCGTCGAGGGTTTCGACCCCAACATGAACACGCGGTTCAGCACCTATGCCAGCTACTGGATTAAACAGAGCATCAAACGGGCACTGGTGAACACCGCAAAGACGATTCGCATTCCCGCCTACATGGTCGAACTCCTTTCGAAATGGCGTCGCGCCACCAACAAGCTGAACGACGAACTCGGCCGCCCACCGACCCCCGAAGAAGTCGGCAAGCTGCTCGAATTGCCAAAGAAGAAGCTGAATATCATCAAAAAGGCGATTCGCGTCTACAACTCGGCCCCGCAATCCGACCAAGGCGACGCCGGTTGGAGCATCGACGAGATGCTCATGGACGGCAACAGCAAAACGCCGGACATGGAGATGGTCGAGTCCGACGACTTGAAGCACGTGATGGTGTTACTCGAAAAAATGGATAAGCGCGAAGCGAGCGTGCTCAAAATGCGCTTCGGCATCGACGGCGACGAGCCAAAAACGCTGAAGGAAATCGGCGAGTGCCTCGGCCTGACCCGCGAGCGCGTGCGACAAATCGAAAGCGAAGCCCTCGCCAAGCTCTACGACAATATGTCCGCAGAGTAGTCTCGCGGATCGCAGATACAGACGTCAAACCGGGCCGATTGTCGGCCCGGTTTTTTCGTACCACTCGTTCTTGCCACATTCAGAAGTACACCCAGGGGAACGACGTTAAACGTCTAACATTGGGCGAAATCGACTTCGCGTGGCGGCCACAATGTCATGATCCAGTCGCCCAAGCGAAATAACAATCGCAGGCACGGTTTAAAACGTGGCGATTTCGTGTAGCAGTTTCTGCTTGTATTAGTCCCATTCCATGTGCTGTTGACTGCTTGCGGCATACGACGATGTCAGCAGGTATGCCAACATCCGAACGGCACACGGAGTGTGCCTACTACAAAATTCTGCCTCGCGCTCGGGCCGCCGCGGATTGCGAGCGTCTACCGTCGCGCGAGTATCGCTGCGGCAAAAGGGTTCGAAATCGGTGGTTATTTCTAGCAGATTTGTAGTCGGAAATGGGAACCGCACTTTTCAAATGAAACACCCACGGACGGTCGTCCGTGGGCATTCGTTTGAAACTACTTCACGGTCGCTTTGAACGGGAGTACGATCTTCGTCATCTCTTTGTGGTCGGTGATGATTTCGAAGCTGCGGACCATCGTGCCCATGGCTTTGGGCGTCACGGCCACGGTAAGGATGTGAACGGGGCGGGATTCATCCGACTGGGCTTTCACTGTCACTTCGTCGTCGTTGCCCTTTACTTCCATGATCTTGAACGGCTGCGTGCCTTGCAGCAACACGCGGTGCTCGGTCTTTTCGCCGGGCTTCAAGTCGGTGAGTTTCACGTCTTCGGGGTTCGTGCTAATTGGCACCACCACGTTCAGCGTTACCGGGATACGGAGTTTCTCGATGCCCGATGCGTTCGTCTTGATGAAGATATCGGACGTCCAGTTACCGACGGGGCAGGTCGGATCGAGCGTGGCGGTCACGTCGAATGTGACTTCGCTGGAGCCACGGTTCGCGAGCTTGAATTTAGCTTTAACGAACTTGCCCGTGCTGGTCGCTTCGGAGATATCCCAGCTACCGAAGTTGTACAGCGTAACCTTCGTTGTGGCGGTGCCGCCTTTGCCTTTGCGAACGGTGCCAATGGCGATCGTGTCGGGCGACATCACGAGATCGTCGCGGGCGATCGACATCACTCGTAGCGAGACTTCTTCGAGGTTCGGGCTGAGGAAAGGCACGTAGACTGTGACCGTCTTCAACGTGTTCGCTTGCGGGATTCGCCGCGTATCCATCATGGCGACGACGGAGGTCGATTCGCCGGGTGCGAGTTGCGACTTGAGCACCGATGCCGACACGCAACCGCAGGAAACTCGGGCGGTACCGATAGTCAGTGTGGCCTTCGTGGTGTTCGTAATCGCGAAATAGTGCGTGAGAACCGGGCCACGCGATGTGACGCCGAAATCCTTGACGAACTCGGTGAAGTAATCGTTGGCGGCCGCATCAGCACGCCCCACCATAGCCAGTGCGAACATCGCACTCCACAATACACGTCGCATATTATCACTCCCCTTGGCGGTGGCTCGTTCTCCCCTTTTGAACGAGCCGGTGCCTAGAACCTATTTTATCCGATTTTGACTGCACTTTGCGTGAGAATTCCGCGCGAGATTAAAACCGGCGTTTCGTAAGCAGAGGGTCCGATTCGGAAACGCGCCATGTGCTACCCAGGCCGCACGGCTGGCATATTCGCTTCTTTCGGCTTTCTTTCCACGCAATTGGCTTACTAACGATGGGCGAGAACCGCGACCGTGACTTGCGCGGCACCGGCCGCAATAAGTTCCCGTGAGGCTTCGTGGCAGGTAGCGCCCGTCGTTAAAACATCGTCGATGAGCACAACCCGCAGACCCCGAACCGCGTTCGGCTGTGGCACGCGGAACGCCCCGCGAATGTTCTCCCAACGCGCCGTTGCGGTCTGGTGCGTCTGATGCGGCGTCGGACGCATCCGTTGCAACCCGCGGAACATGCACGGTAACCCGAGCGAACTCGCGACGCTCGCTGCTACCGCCGCCGACTGGTTGTAGCCACGCGAAATGCGCCGGTGCCAGTGCAGCGGGATCGGCACGATGAGTTGCGGTTTGTCTCGCAGAAATCGCTCGCGTTGCGCTTCAGCCCAGACGAACCCGAGCGACTCCGCCAAAGATTCCCCGGTCGCGCGTTTCATTTTCAAAATGACATCGTGAAGTTTGCCCGCATATTCACCGAGGCGAAACGCGGACGAAAAGTGGAACGTGCGTTCGTGGCAGCGCGAACAACCTTCGCTGACATCGGTGTGTGGGCCGACGGTACTCGTACACCGTGGGCAGGTTTCGTGCAGTTCGGTCGTGATTTCGCGGGAGCAATCGGGGCAGATCGAATGGTCGGCACCCGTGCCGTCGTAGTCTCGTTCACAGACGAAACAAAACGGAGGGTAGACCCAGCAGCCCGCCTGGCGAGCCAAATCACGAAGGGTATGCAGCACGCGAAGCCCTACTTAAACATGCAACAAAACGATGTCAACCGGCAAGAGTTGTCCATTGACTATTTCCGTAGTATCTCGATATATCCGACAACAATTTTGTTTTTATCAGGTCTGTAATGCACATAACCTCCACTCATTTTCGGAACCAACATTTTGTTAGAGTATTCTACAAAAATGCGTGCAACATGATAAATGCCGTCATTAACACTACAGCGCGGGTACTCTGTTGTGTTTCACTTGAGGCACTACGCGAACCTCGGAATTCCAAGGCAATCGCGTCTCACTCACGGCAAGGGAGTAAAGTGTGTTGAAATCCCTCCGAATGCCGTAAACCCTTTCCAG
>JANXNT010000844.1 GCA_025353985.1 Limnoglobus sp. | reverse complement strand
CCTCTTGAAGTGATTCCCGAACTCGTGGTTGAAGTGCGTTCGCCATCGGATCGTTGGACGCAAGTCATCCAAAAATCGATTGAGTATTTGCAATCGGGCGTATCGATCGCGATCATCATCGACCCGAGTACCGAGTCGATTACCGTCTATCGCCCCGACGCCCGTCCGCAGATTTTCGAGCGAGAACAAACACTTGTGCTCGAAGACTTACTGCCAGGCTTCTCGCTTCGCGTTGGGGAACTTTTCTCGTAGATCCACGCGGCGAAAGTGTTCCGAATTCGCATCGCCCACTCGAAAACCAAAAGTCAAAAAGTTATAGCTGAATTGACGTAAGTCAGAATTGTGCGGTGTGCACGGACGTACTCAAAAGTGCGCGCAAATGACATAGAAGTGCGCGCAAATGACATAGAAAAGGCGCGCACGGTCGATTTTTGGTCACTTTCGGTCGCGAAAAGGGCGCTACTTACGCCATGTCTGGAACGGCGATGAATCGGCGTAAGCCATGATACAAGTTGGAGTTGCGACAGACAGATCAGCGTCTTGCGATCAAAAACAGCAACTTTTGGGGCCTCAAAACCCGAAAAAACACCCGAAAAAACCGGTTTTTGAGCCTTCGCAATTCGGACTTACGTCGATTATGAGAGGCAATAATTACGACTTTTCAACAAATGGATCACCGCGGCAGCGGCTTGGTGAAGGTGACTTTCACAGTTGCAATTCGCTGCCGAAGAAGTCGCTTTTCATTCCCGTTACGGTCATGAGCATCTGCCGTTTGACGTAGGGTATCTTCGGCAATAACGGCAACGCGATGTCCCGCCCCCACGCCAGTATCGGCCAATCGGACTGGAAGAACGGCGAAAGCGCGAACGTCAGCAACGCATAATATCGCAAGTAAGCACGCTGCTTGTGTCGGAACGCGGTGAAAGCCGCGTGGGGAGTTTGGGATTCGCGTAAACACTCGGAGAAGCGATACGCATCGACGAGCGCGAGGTTCATGCCTTGGCCGAGGTGCGGACTCATGCCGTGTGCGGCATCACCCAGAAACAGCGTCGTACGGTCGAACCAGCGTGGCATCCAGACGTGCCGGTACGACGTGTAATGCAACTGCTGCATATCCGTGATGAATTCCAGCACCGGCTCCGATTCCGGCGCAAACGTCAGGATTTCCTGCTTTAGCGCTGCCAGACCGCGTTTCTGTAATGCCGGGTAATCGCGTTCGGGTAGGCCCCAATACATCGTGCAAAGTCCGTCGCCCATAGGCATTAGGCCGAACAATTGCCGGTTCCCGCGCACGACTTGCAACAACCGCCCCGGCACCCGGAGCGGCGCGATAAACCAGAGCGTGCCGTGTGCGTAATTCCAAGTACGGGCACGCATTCCACAGGCTTCCCGCATCCGCGATCGCGAACCGTTGGCCACGAGCAAGAAGTCGAACGGGCCATGACGACGCTGGCACGAATCGCGAATCCAGACGCCCTGCGCATCGATCTCGCGCGACTCCGAAACGCAACCCGTGGCGATTTGCACGCCGTGTTTCCAAAGTTCTGAATGAAGTGCGGAGAATAACATCCCGCGATGCACGCCATACGCGCAGCATTCGGGGCCGTAGTCGGCATATCGCGTACGAATGAGCGTGGAGCCGGAGAGTTGGCGGGCGTACAGTTCTTCGAGTGGGGCCGCATGTTGCAGGACGTGTTCGCGGAGGCCGAGATGCTGGAGAATCGTCTGCCCAGACTTCTGCAAAAGGATGCCCGCACCTGCCGCACCGAGGACGGGAGCCTGCTCGACGATGGTGACATCATGGCCATCGCGAGCCAGAAACAACGCCGAAGCCGCCCCGGCAACACCACAACCGACGATCCCGATACGATATTTGCGGGACATCGGTTACACTTTCGGGCACAAGGAAGTTCGCACGAAGGCATAATTAACATACGCATTCTTACGCTCGGGTTCGGGCCGTTTCAATCCTATCTGCACGGCGATGAGTTCGAACTACGGGGTTTGCAGTCGCTGCTCGAAATCCTCGTTATCATCGTCGATTTTCTCGTCCTGAACCCTTTTCAGTGCCAGTCGAGAGAGTAACCGTAGTTTGAATGTGTGATGTATGTAATCCGATGCACTCAAACATCGAGAGTAGCCTGTGACGAACTTTCCCAAATCGGCGACGGGCCGGATACTCACCGTCAACGGCGGATCTTCTAGCATCAAGTTCGCACTGTTTGAACTGGGCGAATCGCTACGCCGCATTCACAGTGGAACCGTCGATCGAGCTAACACCGATTGGATCGCTTCGCTCGATCTGAGCGGGTTGATGGCGGTGGGGCATCGTGTCGTTCACGGTGGGCCGACGCACTTCGAGCCG
>JANXNT010000207.1 GCA_025353985.1 Limnoglobus sp. | reverse complement strand
CCTCGCCGAGAAGTCGGTCGACAACGCGAACAAGCTTTTGAAAGCCAAAGAAGGCAGTACGCTCGATGTCGTGCAATTGGAGGTCGATCAGGAACGCTTCCGTGCGGAATTTGAGGCAACGAACCGCGCACTCCCCGCAACTTTCCGCAAACTCGCCGCGAGTGTCGGCCAGCCCGATCTGCCCGAAACCCGCGTGAGTGGCGATCTGGAACTGCTGCTGCCGGAGTACGACTTGGAGAAGGTCAAAGCCTATGTTCTGAACGTTCACCCTGAGGTACGCTCCGCACAGATTGGCGTCGATCGCGCACAACTCGTTCTGCAACGGGCCATCGTCGAACCGAGGCCGAACCTAACGCTGAGTACGGGGTACGTCCGCCAGAATCAGAACAAATCGAACGACTGGGTAATCTCCGCGAGTTTGCCGTTACCGACGTGGAACAAGAACCAAGGAAATATCTTCGCGGCAAAGGCACAACTCAGTGAGTCGATCAACAGCGTTGTTCGCGTGCAGAACGACCTGGTGACGCGTCTTTCGGCGTCGTTTGCCACGTACATTGCCGCACAGAAGCGTGCGGAAAAGTATCGGGCCGCGATTATTCCGAAGGCGGAGGAAAGCTATCGGCTCTCGCTGAAAGCGTACCAAGGCGGGCAGTTCGAGTACCTTCGCGTGCTGCAAGCGCAGCGGGTGTTAGCCGAAACGCGGCTGGAATACGTGCGGTCGCTCGGCGAGATGTGGCAAGCCGGGAGCGAGATTGCGGGCTTCATGCTCGAAGACCAATGGCCCGCGTAAACGAACTGAGACGTTGCCCGAACGCGGCGATGCGAGTAAGCTGGTTACATGTGTCATTTGTGGAGAACTCGATTTCTGATGTTGGCGCTGTTGGCGTGCCTGCCAATGCTGTGGCCGCCGAGCTTCTGTACGTGCCAACTGCTTTCACTTTGCGGTCTACAAAACGAGCAGTATTTAGAAGCGCCATTGGATGACACGGAGATGTCAGAAGCTGATTCGGAGTGCCATTGTGCCGCCCGAATTCCTTCGACGATCCCACAAAACGAAACACCCCTAACGGTCTTTTGCTTCGATGCGTACGTTCCCGAACTGCCGCGAATACTCGTTACGCAAAATCTCGCCACGCCACTCCGCAACAAGCCAACGATCACTTCGAATTCGCTCTTTATGCAGCATTGCGCGCTGATTCTCTAGTCGAACCCGTCTCTTGCGGAAATCGGTTCCACACAATTTACTTGCACCAAGGCAATCCCAATGTCTGAAAGTCCACGCGCGGGTCGCTTGAAGCGATTCGTACTCGCGATATTGTCGACGATCCCCACGCTTATCGTGCTGGCAGGTGCGGCCGCGATCGGTTGGTGGGGCCATCACAACGAGTGGAAACTGCCGAAGTTCTCCGCACTCAATGGCGAAGTCGAAGAGGCGGACGATTGGTGCAAGGAGCACAGCATACCAGAGTCGATCTGCATCGAGTGCAAGCCGGAGCTTGCGCAAAAGGCGAAAGCGATCGGTTGGTGCAAAATTCACGGCAACCCGGAGTGCGTGTTGTGCAACCCGTCACTCGCGCAAACGCTGGAACCGGCAGTGGTTTCTGCCAGCGATTTGGCTCGCGCGAAGCGCGGCCTCGATTTCGCGCCGCGACCGGAAAACAACCCGATCTGCAAAACGCACTTGCGACGCATTCAACTCACCGATGCCGCCACCGTCGAGAAAGCAGGCATCGCGGTCGAACCGGCCTGGTTGGCACCCACACTCGAATTCGTTGCAGCGCCCGGGGAGATCGGTTACGACCAAACGAAGGTGGCACACCTTTCCAGCCGTTCTCCCGGTTCGGTGTGGCGCGTATTCAAGCACCTCGGCGACAAGGTAAAAGCGGGTGATGTGCTGGCCTTAATCGATGCATCCGAAGTCGGGAAAGCGAAGGCAGAACTACTTCAAGCGTTCGGGTTATTGCAACTGAAAACGCAAACGCTCGCCAGTGTGAAAAACTCCGGCGGGGCGGTACCCGAGGTGCGCGTGCGCGAAGTCGAAGCCGCACTGCGCGAAGCCGAGATTCGGCTGAATGCGGCACGACAGTCGTTGGTGAATTTGGGCCTACCGCTAGAAAAATCTGAGATTCAAGGCCAAAACGCGGAGCAACTCGAAGCGCGGTTGCAATTCTTCGCGATCCCTAACGACGTCGCCAAGTCGCTCGACCCGAAAACGACGACATCGAACTTGCTACCGCTCGTCGCACCGATGGATGGCGTCATCGTCTCGCGGGACGTTGTCACAGGTGAAGTCGTGGACAGCGCACGAATTTTATTCGAACTCGTCGATACACGATTTTTATGGCTGACGATTGACGTAAAAGGAGAGGACGCCAAACGACTGAAACTCGGACAACTCGTCCGTTTCCAATCCGATTCGGACGACGAACCATTGACAGGGAAAATCGCGTGGATGAGCACGCAAGCCGACGTGAAAACGCGCACGGTGAAAGTCCGGGCGGACATTCCCGACCCCACCGGAAAGTACCGCGCCAACAGCTTCGGCTCTGGCCGCGTGATCCTTCGCGAAGAAGCGGAGATCGTATCGGTGCCGAACGACGCAATTCAATCCGATGGTTGTTGCCAGATTGTTTTCGTGCGCGACAAGGATTACTTAAAGTCCGAATCGTACAAGTTCTTTCACATTCGCAAAATCCGCACAGGGGCCAAAAGTGAAACGCAAACCGAAGTTATCGGCATATTGCCCGGAGAACTGGTCGTGACGAAAGGCAGCGGTTTATTGCTGACCGATTTGTTACGCGGGAATCTGGGAGCAGGATGTGCGTGTCACTCGAAGTAGTTGATCGATTTGTATCTCAAGAGAAGTATGAAGCGATCTCCATACAAATCGTCGAAGTCTTGAAGCTACTTCATGGTCTCATCCGTTCGATCCAAAACTAACAACGTGCAACTCTTAACTATGAACTATTTAATCGAACTCTCGTTGCGGTACCGTTGGCTGGTGATTCTCGTTGCCGTGGCGGCGGCGGTGGGTGGTGTGTTTGCGATGCGGCAACTCGATATCGATGCCTTCCCGGATACGACACCGGTGCAAGTGCAAATCAACACGATCGCGCCATCGCTCGGGCCTGCGGAGATCGAACAACAGATCACGTACCCCATCGAACAATCGCTGTCGGGATTGCCGAAAATCACGCAGATGCGTTCGATCTCGAAGTTCGGTTTGTCGCAAATCGTGCTGATTTTCGAAGATGGTATCGACATTTATTTCGCGAGGCAGCAAGTCAACGAGCGACTATCGGGTGTGCTCTTGCCGCAAGGACTAGAGCGCCCGAAAATGGGGCCGGTGTCGACCGGATTGGGAGAGGTGTTTCACTATGTTGTTTCGGGAAAAGGCGACGATGTGACGACGTTGCGAACGGTTCACGATTGGATCGTCCGGCCGCAAATGCGGAAGGTGAAGGGCGTTGCGGAAGTCAATTCGTGGGGCGGCTACGAACGACAATATCAGGTGAGAATCGATCCGGCAAAGCTCGTGAAATATGCGATGACGTTCGATCAGGTAACGAGCGCAATTCGCGAAAACAACCAGAATGTGGGCGGTGGCGTGATCGATCGAGGTAGCAACACGCTGCTCGTGCAGGGCCTCGGCCGCACGGCTAGCCTCGAACAAATTCGCCTTATTCAACTCAGCGCGAAAGATGGCGTACCGGTACTCCTCGGCGATGTGGCCGATGTGCAGATCAGCCACGAAGTCCGGCGCGGAGCGGTCACGGCCGATGGAAAAGGCGAGGTCGTTCTCGGCCTCGGCTTTATGACGATGGGCGAAAATAGCCACGAGGTGACGTGGGATCTCAAGAAGCAACTCGACACCGTCCAATCGACGCTACCGAGCAACGTGAAAGTCGAAGCCGTTTACGATCGCACCGAGCTTGTCGACTTCGTCATCGACACCGTGCGAACGAACTTGTTTGAAGGCGGGCTGCTCGTCGTCTCGGTACTGTTTATATTCCTCGGGAACCTGCGAGCCGCGTTCATCGTGGCACTGGCCATCCCGCTCTCAATGATGTTCGCATTCACCGGAATGTGGAAGTTCGGTATCGCCGCCAGCCTGCTCTCGCTCGGGGCGCTCGACTTCGGAATGGTCGTCGATTCTTCGGTTGTGATGATCGAAAACTGCGTACGGAAACTCAGTGAAGCCACCACCGATGCAAAATCGAAACTGGAAATCATCCGCGATGCCGCTGTTGAAGTTGTCAAGCAATGGATTCAATACAAAAGAGTTCTGTTTGCGCCGCCATTTGATAAATCCCAAGGTTCAAATATTCTCACAGGTAAAGCCTATATCAATAACATCGATCGATCTTCCGAGCCATGTAACAGCAGCGATGGTGAAGGCTGTTTGAGTTCCGTCGATTGGCTCCAAAGATATAACGGTCAATATTCTTTCGGCGTTCAACGAGTAGATTCGATCGATCGGTTTGAAGCCAGTGGTGATAATGCCTCAATCTTTGTG
>JANXNT010000825.1 GCA_025353985.1 Limnoglobus sp. | reverse complement strand
AGATGCCATCTAGCGGCACGTGGCCGACGGTAGATGGCACTTCGCGTTTCACGTAGGATGACGGCAGGAGGATCCTTGCCATGTTGATCTCTTGCCGGTTAATTTTTGCATGTCTGGCCTTGGCAATGCTCGGCGCGAACGGGGTGATTCGCGATGTCGCGCACGAACCGCTGATGCCGAAGCCCGATGTGTCCGTACTTGTTACAGCGCGGCTTGCGGAGGGGTTCGCCAAACCGGTGCTGCAACTCCAGGCAGTCGCGCCGGGCAAGTACATTCGCAAAGCCGATGCGGAGTACGAGAAGGATTGGATCGACCTGCCGATGCACGACGATGGCAAGGAGGGCGACGCGAAGGCGGGCGATGGCGTGTACAGCATTCGCGTTCCGGCGACTTACCAAAAACACCGTTGGTTGCTGCGTTACCGCATCTTGGCGACCGATGTGGCAGGTAAAGTTTCGCGTGTGCCTGTGGCCGACGAGCCTAGCCCGAACTTCGCGTGGTGGTGCGATGCCGGCGTGGCCGCGTGGTCTGGTTCGCGTCAGCCGGGCAAGGTTGCGCCACTCGAATTCCCCGCCGAGTTCCTGGCTACGCTGCAATCGCTGCACCTGATCGCGCGGGCGGAAGACGTTGCGAAAAGCCAGTGGGATGGTGCCGCACATAAGCAAAAGCAGCAGGGCACGCTCGTGTATCGGGGTATTGTTTACGATCACATTCAGTACAGCAATCGTGGCCAAGGCAGTGCGCACATCGCCGGTAAAAATAAGTGGGGATTGAAGTTCAACGGGCGCGATCTGCCGCTTATCGATGACGACGGAGTGCCGTTCCCGGCCGCGTTCAACAGCCTGAATCTGAACCCCGGACAGTCGACGCCGTACCTGCCCGTCCACCGTGGCATCACCGGTCTGGACGAGATGCTTTGTCTACGGTCGTACCGCCTCGCCGGTGTCCCCAGCCCGGCATCAACGTGGGTCCAGTGGCGAGTCGTTTCGGGCGTCGACGAGGTGAACGCGAAGGACCAATACGCCGGCGACTTGTGGGGCGTGTATGTCGCCATCGGCGACATGGAACCGAAGTTACTCGGCGACAAACGGCTCGCCGACGGGTTGACCGTGAGTACGCAGAGTGGCGTGAAACACACACCAAAGGGGATGACCGACGCGCCGAAAGTGTGGGAGACGTTCGTCAACGGGATGCGGGCCAACCCGACGGAAGTCTGGTGGCGAAAGAACCTCGACCTGCCCGCGTATTTCCGCTTCCACGCGTTGAACCGGCTGTTGGGTAACGTCGATCTGCGGCCCGATGGCAACCACGGATACTACCGCCACCCCGATGGCCGATGGGCACCGATCCCGTGGGATATGGACATGACGTTCGTCCCGCGGCAGCATCAGCCCGGCCACATCGAGGCGATCGCCTGCCTGAAGCACCCGGCGATTGCGATCGAGTTCCGCAATCACGCACGGGAAATGCTCGACCTGTACGCAGCCGATGCGACGGATCGCGGCGGGCAGGTG
>JANXNT010000772.1 GCA_025353985.1 Limnoglobus sp. | reverse complement strand
GGTGACTAGCGCCGTCATCGCGGTGCCGAGCACGACCGCTGCCATAATCGATCGGGATCGCGACCCCGACGGTAAAATTCGTTCCATGCCGCAACTCCATCGATAGGTGTCGGCCAATTTCGACCTCTCACCAAGAATGATTATACCGGACACGGTGCGGTCGGCTTCTCGCGTGCAGCGAAAATCACTCGAAACGCAAAAGAAATTGCCACAGAATCGCGAATCAACTTGCGGGTTGGGCAGAGTAGACTAGATTTGGCGTAACGCCAATGTCTTGTGATGCGTGTCGAATCTCGTGTAGGCCGTCGATGACCACCGCCGCCGACGAACCACTCTCCGAACTTCTCGTCAGCATCCACCATGCGTTTCCGGCCATGCGCCTACGGGCCATTCGGGCGATCGGTAAACTCGGCAGTTCCGCACGCGATGCCCTGACGGCCCTTTCCAAAGCGCTCGACGATAACGATGCGAAAGTCCGCGAAGCCGCCGCCCAATCGATCGGCCTGGTCGGCCCCGAGGCACTGCCGCTTCTGACGCAGATGTTGAAACACCCCGATAAATACATCCGCCGGAACGCAGTCTGGGCGCTCGGTAAACTCGGCCCGCTCGCCAAAGATGCTGCCAACGACCTCTGCATGGCACTCCGCGACGAAGACCCGCGCACGGCTTCCGGTGCCGCCCAAACGCTCGGTTCGATGGGCACTGAGGCCGCCGCCGCGATCCCGCCGTTAGCCGAAGCGATGCGTGGGACGAACATCGTGCTCTGCCGGTTAGCCGCGAAAGCGCTCAGCCAGATCGGTATCCCGGCACTCCCGACGCTCATCACGCACCTGAAGCACCACGACCCGTTCGTGCGTGGCGAAGCCGCGATGTCGCTCGGCTGGATGGGGCCAGCCGCCGCCGCCGCCGTGCAACCGCTGATCGACATTTTACGAACAACGCAATCGAGCGGGCGAGGCATTGCCGGCGGCTCATCGGGCGCACACAAGACGCCCGCCACCGTGATTACGCCAACCCCCGGCGATCAAGCACCCGAAGATTCGACCCGCGCCAACGCCGTGCAAGCGCTCGGCCGCATCGGCCCCGATGCCGCATCGTCGTTACCGTACCTGCAAGATGCCCTGTCCGATTCGTCCGATCTCGTGCGAAAAGTCGCCGAAATCGCGGTGCGACAAGTCCAGGGACTGGCGTAACGGGGTCATTCGAATCGCTCGCGAAAAATTTTGCACGCCCCACGAACCAATTGGCGCAGACGCCCGTCTCTCCTTTCGCTAAGATACGATTTCACGGGGTGTAGCTCAGCTTGGTAGAGCGCCTGCCTTGGGCGCAGGAAGTCGTCGGTTCAAATCCGGCCACCCCGACTCGAATATAAGAAAGCCCATCGCTGGAAACGGCGATGGGCTTTTTTGTTGGTGGTATACCCACGAGTCCTTTGCGGTTCTTCTTCATTTGCTATCGTGAAAG
>JANXNT010000771.1 GCA_025353985.1 Limnoglobus sp. | reverse complement strand
CTAATCATACGTTCGTAAAACTCCAAGAATCGTTGCTACACCCTCGTCGCGGTTGAACGATGCGCTTTTCTTCGGTAAATTGAATATGTCTTTCTCCCACCTGACTGCGCCTCTCGTTTCGGAGTTTCCATGCATCGGATCTCTCGCGTTGCGTTCGTGCCGCTGATTGGCTTGTTCGCGCTGGTGGCGATGGCCGTTCCACCGGATGCGGCCAAGGACAAGAAGAAAGCTGTGCCGGAAGCGGAGGAAGCGGCGGGGCGCGCTACCGTCGAAGGTGGCTTGAAAGCCGCTGTCTGGGCGAGTGAGCCACACGTTGCCAACCCCGTTGCGTTTGCCTTCGACGAAAAAGGCAAATGCTACATCGCGGAAACGTTTCGCCACACCGACGGCGTCACCGACACGCGCAGCCATATGTACTGGCTCGACGATGATATTGCGTGCCGAACGGTGGCGGATCGCTTGGCAATGTACAAGAAACACAAATACGGCGACTATACGAAGTTCGGCGAACAACTGCGTGTCGTCTGGGATAGCACCGGCTCGGGGCGCGTTGACAAGAGCGAAATCTTTGCCGGCCCGTACAACCGTGCGGAAGACGGCCTCGCCGCCGGAGTGCTGGCCCGCAAGGGGAACGTCTACCTCGCGTGTATCCCGGACCTTTACTTGTTGAAAGACACGACCGGTGCGAACAAGGCGGACGTGAAACAATCGCTGGCGACGGGGTTCGGCATTCACGTCCAATTTATCGGGCACGATCTCCACGGTTTGCGAATGGGGCCGGACGGCAAACTGTATATGAGCATTGGCGACCGTGGCTTGAACATCACCAACAAGGAAGGCAAGAAACTCTTCTACCCCGACACCGGTTGCGTCCTGCGTTGCGAACCCGATGGCGCGAACCTCGAAGTCGTTCATAGTGGTTTGCGGAACCCGCAAGAACTCGCGTTCGACGACTTCGGCAACCTGTTCACCTACGACAACAACTCCGACAGTGGCGACCAAGCCCGTTGGGTGCATATCGTCGAAGGCGGCGACAGCGGCTGGCGTTGTGGCTATCAGTACGGCACGCTCATGCACACCCCGGCGGTGCCGCAAGGCAACCGCGGCCCGTGGAACACCGAGCAAATCTGGCACGTGCCCGGCCCGAACAGCCAGCCCCCGGCTTACGTCGTACCCGCACTCAAAAACTTCGGCAACGGCCCATCGGGCATTACGGCTTATCCCGGTGTCGGACTCAGCGAACGCTACAAAAACCACTTCTTCGCCTGCGATTTCACCGCGAACCCCGGTGGCAGCAAAATCTGGTCGCTCGCGTTGAAGCCCAAAGGCGCGAGTTACGAAGTCGTCGATTTGCACCCGTTCGTACAGAACATGGTGCCGACCGATTGCGAGTTCGGCCCCGATGGCGCGTTCTATTGGCTCGACTGGACGACCGGCTGGAACAAGTCCGCGAAGGGCCGCATCTTCCGCGCCGCCGACCCGACCGCGATGAAAAACCCCGCCATCCCCGAGGCGCAAAAGCTGCTCGCCGACGGCCTGGAAAAGAAGACCGTGGAGGAACTTTCGCAGTTGCTCGGCCACGCACATCGCAACGTGCGATTCGAGGCACAGTACGAACTCGCCATCCGGGCGAAGACCGATTACAAGACTGTGGCGTTCGCGATGGCCACTGCCGCCAGCAACAAGAAAACCGATACGCTTCGTCGTCTGCACTCGATCTGGGCACTCGGGCAGATCGAAGGCGGCGGCAAGAATTCGACGCTGTTGCAACAGTCCGCGAAGGGGTTGCTGAAAGATGTCGATGTCGAGATTCGCTCGCAAACCGCGAAGATCCTCGGCCAGTACGTCGGCGCTTGGGCAACGCTACGCGCTGCACTTTCCACCGAAACCGACCTGCGTGTGAAGGCGCAACTGGTTGGCTCGCTCGGGAAGTTGAAGCCCGAAGATTCTGCGGAGACACTGAACGCGAACACGAAAGCCTCGACGCTGCGAGCGCGGGTTTTGCCCGCACTCGAGATTCTGAAAGAGAACGCGGATGTCGATGCGTACCTGCGACACGCCGCCGTGATGTCGCTCGTCGCGGCAACGGATAACGCGAACGAACTCGTCGAGCTCGTGCGGAAAGACAAAGCGTTCGACGATTTGCCCGCCGTCCGGCTCGGCGTCGTACTCGCACTTCGCCGGATGAAGAGCGCGGCACTCGCCGGGTTCACGACCGATGCCGATGCGAAAGTCGCGGCCGAAGTCGCACGCGCGATTCACGACGAAAACCTCATAGAAGCAATGCCCGCACTCGCGGCACTTGCGGACAAACCGAACCAGCCCGATGTCGTCGCGATGCGTGCGTTGAGCGCGAACTTCAAGCTCGGTGCGAAGGCGAATGCGGAGAGCGTGGCGAAGTTTGCAGCACGAACTAACGAAGCCGACTATGTTCGTGTCGTTGCATTAAAACTGCTATTGGAATGGTCGAAGCCCTCGCGTCGCGATCCAATTACGGGACTGACGATGAACCTGCCCGAACGCCCCGCGACGATTGCGAGCGAGGCCCTGAAACCTGTCGTCGCAGGAATTTTCGTTGGCTCGGATGATGTGCGGAAGGAAGCGGTGCAAGTCGTGTCGAAGCTCGACATGAAGGAAGTCGGCGCGCTGATGGCGACGATCGTGACCGATGCGAAACAACCGGCCGCGATGCGGGTCGAATCGCTGTTCGCGCTGGAATCGCTGAAGGCGAAAGAACTGACGGAGACGGTGAAAATCGCACTCGCTTCGACCGAACCGAAGCTGCGTGCCGCCGGTCGCGTCGTGACCGCGAAGGCGAACCCCGAAGCCGCCGGACGCGAATTGCCACTGCTTTTGAAAGACGAAACCGCAACGGTCATCGAGAAACAGATGGCGCTCGGCGTACTCGGCAGCCTGAAAGAATCGAAGGAAGTCGATGCCGCACTCGATGGATGGATGGACCAATTGATCGCCGGTTCGGTGCCAGCTGAGTTGAAGTTGGACGTGCTCCAAGCCGCTTCTTCACGTTCGACGATCAAGGATTTGAAGCTGCACGCCCCGCTACGCGAGAAGGTGGCGACGTACGACAAACAGGTGCGAGCGAAGGCCGGGTTAAACCTGACGATTCGCAATTCGGAAGCCCTCGCGGGTGGCGATGCGGACCGGGGCCGCAACCTATTCAAGAACAACTCGGCGGTCTACTGCCAGCGATGCCACAAGCTAGACGGACAGGGCGGCGAGGTCGGCCCCGTCATGAACGGCATCGCCAAAGACAAGACGCGCGAGTATCTGTTGGAATCAATCGTCAACCCGAACGCTCAGATCGCGCAAGGCTACCAAAGCGTGATTCTGAACCTGCTCGACGGCAAGACCGTAAGTGGCGTACTTCGCTCGAAGGACAAGAAAACCTATGTGTTGGTAACGCCGGAAAACAAAGTGCTGAACATTCTTGCCGAGGATGTGGAATCCGAGAAACCCGACAAGTCCGCGATGCCCGAAGACTTGTACAAGAAGCTCTCGAAGCGCGAGTTGAGGGACATCGTGGAGTTTTTGGTGACGATGAAAGAGCCACTGAAGAAGTAGAGTACCGAACACCCACGGACGATCGTCCGTGGGGTTTGCACCTCTACCCCACGAGCGTAATCACGTTGATCTCGGGGCGGGATCCGATGCGGGCGGGTATTGCGGAGACGCCGAGGCCGCGCGAGACGTAGACCGTGGTTTCCGGGGCTTGCACGAAGCCACGCAGATATTTTTCGCCGTATTGCGAAGGCACCCACGGCGTGCACAGTGCCGGGAACACGATCTGCCCGCCGTGCGTGTGGCCGCTTAATACCAGGCCCACACGTGGGTCGGTGAGGGTTTCGGCGAAGTCCGGGTTGTGGCTGAGCAACAGGCAGGCATCGGAGCGCTTCGCCCCGGCGAGTGCGCGGTCGAGATCGGGTTGGCCGGTCCACATATCGTCGATGCCACCGAGGCGAAAGCGGTCGCCGCCCTTTTCGAACCAGACGCCATCGTTGGTCAATTCGCGAACGTGTGCCGCCTTCATGCCGTCTTTGGTCGCCTGCGTTCCGTGCCAGTGATCGTGGTTCCCTATTACGCCGTACACACCCATCGGGGCACGCAGTTCGGCGAGCGCATCGAAACAGGGGCGGATGTATTTGCCATCGCGCAAGCAGTAATCGCCACCGAGCAAGATGAGATCGGGCGACAGCAAGTTCGTCGTGCGAACGATCGAGTTCACATAGTCGATGTCGACGTACGGCCCGTGGTGGATGTCCGTCAGGAACGCAACCGTGGTGCCGTGGAAACTCGCGGGCAGCCGGGGGAGTGTCAGCGTTTGGCGGTCGATGCGGACCCAGCCCGCCTCGAAGAACCCATAGCCGGTTCCCCCGAGCGCGACCGCCGCCGCACCCGCGCTGGCCAATTTCAAAAATCCACGGCGATTCATCGGGGAAGCTCCTGGACAGAAGGCATCGTTATGACCACAGGCTACCCGTACGGCGAAAGTTTCGCGATAGTAAACTCGCGTAGTGTGCGGATTATTCCGGCGATGTGTCGAAAGTTCAGTCACTCGCTTACAAGGTGTACCGTTTCGGAAACAGGTTATCGTGCCAGCCCGCAGCGCAAGCAAGGGGTTGTGCTTTCAAGGTTCGAGTTACGGCATCGAGTTTCTCGTGGGTTCCCCTTGCTTGCGCTGCGGGCTGGCACGAATTCTGAAGAGTCTTACAGCGTTAATCCGTCGCCGTAACGGTTGCGGAGGGCGCGGGCGGCATCGGGGCCGATGTCGTTGCCGCTGAGGTTGAGCCGCACGATCGGCGACATCTCCCGCGCCGTCGCCAGCAGCCACGCACCCGCATCTGTGATGCGATTGTCCGAAAGATCGAGTTCTGTGAGGGTGTCGCATAATCGGGTCTGAGTCAAAAATCGAACGCAAGACATCTCCTCGTTATCAAGCATATTATTCGACAACACGAGAGTCTGGATGTTCGCAAACGATGAGAAACTCTCGTGCAATTCGGTCCAACTCAGCGTATCATTTTCGTTGTAAATCAGTTGCTTTCCGAGTTGTAACCAGACGATTCGACTTAGATCGCGAAAGTGACTGATCGCTCGGACATTCCGATTTTCTCCGGTCAATTTCAGTCTCGTAATCGGAGCCGCTCGCAGGAGTTCATCGCCATCGGATGCAAATCTCCGGAATACCGTTCGCAGTTCCTCGACGAAGCCACGCCGGTAGACGAGCGAGCTATCGTACCACGCACTCCAGTTCGGCAGTTCGGCGTTCCAGGTTGTGCCGTGTTTGTTGAACAATTTCGCTGCCACTGACTCGGCTTCAATACGCTCCGGCGAGTTTGCGGGCAGTCCTTCGGCTTCGATCTCGGTGCGAATAAAATGCGCGCGTGCGACATCGGCATCGTTGCCAAATTCCTCGAGCCAGTCGGCATACACCAGCCGCGGAATGTCATCGTCGGGGTTCGCCAACACCGACTGCAACAGCGCCATGCGATCCGTCATAGGTCACCTTCAAACGGATGCAATCCGCCGAAATTCTGATCGG
>JANXNT010000737.1 GCA_025353985.1 Limnoglobus sp. | reverse complement strand
CGAACCGACGACGACCTCGGCACCTTGCTATCCGGCTACTTCCAAAAACGCGGCAGCCGGTAGCATATCAAATCAAGAAGAGCGTACTGACAAATGCGAGAAAAATCAACACTGCTAGCATCCAGCGAATGTGCATCATAACTCTGTCGAGCTTCTCGCAAATCATGTCGCTTCTGGCGTTGGCGAGGAATCGCTGTTCGAGTTCGCGCAATCTACCTTCGATATCTTCGACTTCGCGGAAGTTAATCGAGAACATTTCCGAAAAGAATTGGGATTGGGATTCCGCTTGCCTGTCGGGCACGCCGACCGCCTTGAGGGCATTCGCGAATTTCAGTGTGTCGAATGTTGCCGAGGCCATGTTTGTTACCAATGGGGTGAATGCATTATGCGCGATGAGTGGCAAGAATGCAATCGCTCGCAACAACGGCCACAAACGCATCGATCATTTTCGCACAGTCGGTGCAACTCCGCACCGAGGTTGCGCAGTCGTTGCGGTCGTAATATTTTTACCAGTCGCATCCATTTTAACTCTCGATCTGCCTGTGGCGCAGAGTTTGCGGTATGTGAGGATTTGACCTAGTGGGTAAAGGGTTCTACCTACAGGTAGGCGTTGCACGGGTGCGACGCTCCTACCTTGCCCGGTTGGACTATGCCCGCGCTCAAACCGTTTGAAGCTTACACGCAGCCCTCGGACACCGGTTTTCCGGGTCTGGGCCGCCGTCGCGTCTGGAAGGCACCGGACGTTTTATCGCATTCGATGGTCGTTCTCACGTTACCACGGCTGTTCCTGGCGGCCCAATCGGGCGAACCGAAGCCCGAAACCGTTGCCGCCGTCGAAACCGCGATGGATGTCGAAAGCGTGCTCGGGCCGTTCGCCACGGTGGTGGAACTCGCCTCGATTCGCCGCGTGAAACTCGATTTGCACACGAATACCGTCCACATCGACCACGCCAGCGAACGCAACGGGCAGGGCCGGGCCTCGATTACGCTCGGTACGCCGGAGATTGCCGACGAAGTCTTTACGAAACTCTGGCGTCGGCTCGGCACCGAGTTCTCGCTTCGGCAATACAGTTCGGACCCATGGACGGCCGCCCGCTTACCCGTGGCGTTCATGGCCGCCGCCATCGCCTTCGCCGGAATCTTTGCGATTGCCCTGAACGCCTTAAATGACATGGCCATCACGCACGACTGGCCCGCCGCCCGCGTGTTACCGAACTGGAAACTCGTTTGCGGCGTCGGCGGGGCCGCCGTCGCCATCGCACAAATTACGCTCTACCGACGACTGATGCGACCGCCCGAACGACTCGAATTATTCCGAAGCTAAGAAGTGACGAGATCCCAAGCAGTGGTGAGTGGCGAGTGGTGAGTGGCGAGATCAGAATGTTTTATCTCGTCACTCACCACTCGACACTCGCCACTACAAGAATCGTCACTCGACACTCACCACCCGCCATTACGACAGGAAGATTATGAAGCGCGAAGATCTGATAGATATTTTCAGCCGGATTCCCGAGCACGATCACTCGCGAGTCCACATGATGTTGCGAACGGGGAACTTCCTGAACGTCGATACGATGCTGCGTTACGAACCGACGTACGTGTTGTTTCGCGGCCGGGAAGCGGGCAACCAAGACGAAAGTCGCGGCTTCTTCGTGCCGTACGAAGACGTCGTCTTTTTGAAACTCGAACGCATCGTGACACTGGACGAGATGGACAAGATTTACGCGGATCGCCCCGCCGGCATCAAGCGAGTCACACGCGAAACCGCATCGGACACGCTCTCCGAAACGCCCGCTCCCTCGTTACAGTCGGCACCGGTAAACCCCGCCGAAATCGCGAAGCAGAACCTGCTCGACCGTATCCGCGCCGCAAAGTCTGTCGCCACCAACGGCTCGACGGCCAAGACGCTCGGGAAGTAGTTTACCGCAACTTCTGCTGTCGCAGAACCGCTTCGACCCAGTCGCGGTTCGGTACGTTGATCTTCACTTCCATCGGCAGCATAGCGCGATAATCGATCGTCTTCGCGAAGCTGCCGAGGTCGTAGGCCCGTCGGAACACATCTTGCAAATCCAGTAGCGCATCGCGGTCGTCGGTTGCGAGCGGCACTTTGAATTTCGGCAGGCGTTTCTGCACCGTTGTCGTGTAGATTTCGTATCGCCCCGGCGTCGCGGCCCGTGCCACCGACACCGCATAATCGTATTCGGGCAAGCCGTCCCGCGAGTAGTCGAGTAGCGGCAAACCTTGCGTCACGAGGTCAATTTCAATCGCGTTCGCCCGCTGCGTGTCGGTATCTTTGCGCGTCTCGAGATAGCTCGCTCGCCCGGCTGCGGTCGTGCGGTTCGACGGGCTGGGAAAATCGATGACCGTGACGAGCCGCCCATCGGCGCGGTCGCGGATTTCGATGAACTCTTCGGTGTGCGGTTCGCGCAAAATCGACGTAAACAACGTCAATTCGGTGACATAACTACGCGAGCCGATCTTCGCCCGATAGCGATCCACCAGCCCAGGCAGCAGGATCTGATACATCCCAGCGACGAACTGATGCTGAAAGGACGCCCAATACGCGGCATCTTCCAGATACGGATCCATCCCAGGGAAAGGGCACGGCATAGCAAACTCCGCGACAACCCGCACGGGCAGGTGGCACTTCGACGGACGATAAATATCGAAACAGTGGAATGACAGATTGTACTGGTCGCAAGGGCGCTTTGCCTAGAGCGCGAGCACGAAAAATCACATTTTGCGGAGTATACAGCGTATTTCGTTGACCAACCCATAAAGTTTGATTACACTTCCAACAGTTGGATCTGCCCTTACACTTGAGGTTCGCGATGGCATCTGTCTTGAAGGGGAAACTGGTTGCGTCGAAGAGTTACGACTCGGCCGAGAAGGTGCAATTGCGCTTCGAACTGACGAACGGCGGCAAAAAGGATCTGTTCGTTTTGAAGTGGTACACGCCGTTGGAAGGGTTGAACAGCGACTGCCTGACGATCACGCGAAACGAGAAAAGCAAAGTCGCCTACGACGGGCCGATGGTCAAGCGCGGCAACCCGAGCGCGGAGGATTACATCCTCGTTCGGGCCGGCGCAATGGTCAGCGCCGACGTCGATGTTGGCGAATCGTATGCCGTCTCAGTTCCAGCGGATTACAAGGTGGAATTGAACATTCCGGGCCTCGAGCACATCCCCATTCCGGAAGAAACCAAGACGCGAACGGCCACGGTGGCACTCGCGAAATTCGCACCGGAAAAGTCGAAGGTCACAGGCGGGAAAGCCTCGTTCAAGGTAACGAAAGGTGGCGCGCCATTGCCGACTCGCGGTAAGGTCGCCCGGCTCTCGAATAAAGCACCGAAAACCAACGGCACGGCTTCCGCAATGGGGGCAGTGATGGCCGCCGCCGCCATCCTGCCCCCGACACTCATCGGCGGCACACTCGCCCGGCAGAAGCAAGTCAAAAAAGCGATCGACGACAGTTTCCGGCTCGTCGAGAAAGCCGTTGCCGCGATTAAAGACGACGCGAAATATAAAGAGTGGTTCGGCAACCACACCGTGGGCCGCTTCAACAAAGCGAAAACCGTCTACACCAAAATTCACGAACGAATGACCTCGACGAGTTTCACGTACAACCTCACGGGTGTCGGCTGCCAAAGCGGTTGGTTCGCCTACACATTCAAAGACAGCACCACGATCTTTCTTTGCGGCGCATTCTGGACCGCCCCGCAAAACGGCACCGACTCCAAAGCCGGCACGCTCGTCCACGAGCACAGCCACTCCGACGCAAGCACCGACGACGTGACCTACGGACAAGCGAGTGCCCGTGCCCTCGCGATCAGCGACCCCGACTCCGCCGTTCGCAACGCGGATAACTTCGAGTACTTCGTCGGCGGGTGAGAGTTAGCGGAGAATGTCGTTGGGGTCCGTCACGCGAACCGACTGCCGGATGGCCGCCTGCAACTTCGCAGAGTCATCCGTCGCACGTATCCGCGCCTCAACCATCTCGGGAACCGAATCGCTCGCGGATAATGTCGAGTAACGCTTCCTGCTGTCCCTCTTCTCGACCTTCTACCCGGACTTCTTCGCGGCCTTCTACGCGGCCTTCTTGCAGGATCGCCTGATACGTCGTTGACTCTTTCATGCCCATGGTCCTCGCAAACGCGGTGTGAACATCATCGCTATCATAACGCATTCCCGCCAGGATGTAACACGAAGTCAACAACCGTCGCCGTGCCGCTTCTGCGACCGACTCGACTTGCAAACGCTCGTCGATCCGGTCCACCAACTCGGGCAATCGCCCGAGGGCTTGATTCGTCAACAGGGCCAGCGGGATCGCGCCGAGTGGGCCGGTCATGAGCGGTTCGAGTTCCAACTCCCAGACGCGAATGACGTGGTAGCGAAACTCGTGATAAATCTGCCCGTCGCCGTAACGGCGTTGGATCAAGCCCGTGATCGTCGTCGTGTCGGCTCGTTGTCGAAGCAACAGGGCCACCGAATACACCGGCCCGCCATACTGGCGTTCGAGCAACAGGCTGTACAACTGCATTCGGTCCGGTAACGTCAGGTCGTGGCCCGTTTGCGGCTCGATGTGCAACAGTCCCGTTGCCGGATGTTTCAGGCGAAAGACCTTGTCGGCTTCGACTTGTACCGTCGTTAGGTTGACATCGAGCGGTTCGACATCGAGCGTGGACGGCAGCCCCAGACGCGGTGCGAGCCA
>JANXNT010000734.1 GCA_025353985.1 Limnoglobus sp. | reverse complement strand
TGGCTCGCACCGCGTCTGGGGCTGCCGTCCACGCTCGATGTCGAACCGCTCGATGTCAACCTAACGACGGTACAAGTCGAAGCCGACAAGGTCTTTCGCCTGAAACATCCGGCAACGGGACTGTTGCACATCGAGCCGCAAGCGGGCCATGATCTGACGTTCCCGGATCGGATTCAGGCGTACAGCGTGTTGCTCGAACGCCAGTACGGCGGGCCGGTGTACTCGGTGGCATTATTGCTTCGACCCGAAGCGAATGCCTCGACGATCACGGGCCTGATCCAACGCCGTTACGGCGACGGGCAGATTTATCACGAGTTTGGCTATCACGTGATTCGTGTCTGGGAACTGGCACTCGAGCCACTGATGACCGGCCCGCTCGGCGCGATCCCGCTGGCCCTACTGACGAACGAGGCCCGCGGGCGTTTGCCGGAGTTGGTAGACCGGATCGACGAGCGTTTGCACGCCGACGCGGTCGGAGAAGCGGCCCGGCGACGGCTATTGACTTCGTGTTACATCCTGGTGGGAATGCGTTATGATAGCGATGCTGTTCACACCGCGTTTGCGAGGGCCATGGGCATGAAAGAATCCACGACGTATCAGGCGATCCTGCAAGAAGGCCGAGTAGAAGGCCGAGTAGAAGGACAGCATATGGGCCTGATTGCGGCACAGCAGGAAGCGTTACTCGACATTATTCGCGAGCGATTCGGTACGGTGCCGGAACTGGTCGAGGCACGGATTCGTGCGACGGACGACTCTGCGAAGTTGCAGGCGGCCATCCGGCAGTCGGTTCGCGTCTCGGACCCAAACGACATCCTCCGCTAACTGCGATTGCTACCATGACGCCATCCGAAATCGAAACGTTTCTCGTGCAGTCGCTGGTAGATCGTCAACTGGGCGGCGGCGAGAAAAGCGCCTTGAGCGACTGGCTGGCGAGTGCCGTGAAGACCGACCAGCAGCGGGGCGTCGTGCGGCATCAGGTGTTTGCAGCGGCCCGCGCGGCATCGGCCTCGCTGGATACCGCACAACTTCTCGATTGGCTCGAAGACACGTTAAAAGTTGTCGCGCCGGTTGCCACGCCTGCGGTTTCTCCCGATGTAGCCCCGACAGAGGTTTTCTTCTCGCCGGGCGAATCGTGCTGGCAGCAAATCGTACATCGCTTCGCGACGAGTCGTCGCAGTGCCGACGTTTGCGTGTTCA
>JANXNT010000693.1 GCA_025353985.1 Limnoglobus sp. | reverse complement strand
CTTGCCGGGTACGAGCCTACAAGAGTCGATCGATCGCAATACGGCCTTAGAGAAAATCATACTGACTACGTTCCCCGACGAAGTCACGCATGTATGGAGTCGCATCGGCTCAGCAGATATTGCCACCGACCCGATGGGTGTCGAACTGACCGATTTGTACATCACGTTAAAACCGCGGCATCGTTGGAAAAAGGCAGAGACACAGGACCAACTCACTGAGAAAATTGAGAAGGAACTCCGAGTCATCCCCGGCCAGAAAATCGCGTTCGAGCAGCCGATCGAGATGCGGATGAGCGAGATGGAAACCGGCATCCGCACCGATGTCGGCGTGTTGCTTTACGGCGATGATCTCGCGGTGCTCAAAGCGAAAGGCGAAGAAATCGAACGGGTTTTGCAGGCGATCCGCGGTTCGGCCGATGTTTCCGTCGAGCAAATTACGGGGCAGCCGGTTCTGCAAGTAAAGGTCAAGCAAGACATGATCGCCCGTTACGGAATCCCGGCGCGGGCGGTGCTCGACCTCATTGAAAGTATCGGCTCCAAGCCGATGGGCGATGTCGTCGATGGGGCGTTTCGCTTTCCTCTGATCGTGCGATTACCCGACGCCTGGAGACAAAGTCCGGAGGCGGTCGGGGCGATCCAACTGCCCACTGCCACTGGCGAACGGGTGCCGCTTTCTCGGGTTGCGGATATACGCATCGTCGAAGGGCCATCGACGATCACCCGCGAGTGGGGCCAACGTCGAATCGCGATCATCTGCAACGTGCGCGGCCGCGACCTAGGGACGTTTGTTGCTGAGGCACAAGCCAAAATCAAATCCGAAGTGACGCTTCCACCTGGTCGGTATCACATTAATTATGGCGGGCAGTTCGAGCAACTCGTTCGGGCACGGCTGCGATTAATGATCGTCGTGCCGATCGCGCTCGTGCTTATCTTCCTGCTGCTTTACGCGACTTACGGCAACGTCCTGGATACGATTCGCGTGTTCACAGGTGTGCCGTTCGCCTGGGTCGGCGGCATCTT
>JANXNT010000691.1 GCA_025353985.1 Limnoglobus sp. | reverse complement strand
GAGTCTGAATAATCTGGCACAAATGCTACAAGCCACCAACCGCTTGTCCGAAGCCGAACCGCTGATGCGACGCGCGCTGACGATCGATGAGGCGTTGTTTGGCAGGTATCACCCAAGTGTGGCCATTCGACTCAGTAATCTTGCATATGTATTGAATCACACTAGTAGGCAGGCTGAGGCAGAAAAAATGTATCGATGGGCATTAGCCATCGACGAAGCGAGTTTCGGCAAAGACCATCCGACCGTCGCGAATCGACTTGGAAATTTAGCTCAAATTCTACAGGACACCAAGCATTTCATTGAAGCAGAACAGTTCATGAAGCGGGCATTAGCAATAGTCGAAAAGTATTTCGGTGAGAATCACCCAAGAGTCGCTTTAGCACTCAACAACTTGGCACTATTGCTCAACGCGACGAATCGGATAGCTGAAGCTATGCCGCTGATGCGTAGGGCGTTGGTTATTGACGAGCATACTTACGGTGAGAGTCATCCAAAAGTTGCAACAATCCTCAACAATCTGGCTATATTGTTGCACGATATGAACCTGTTTTCAGAGGCGGAACAATTATCTCGCCGGGCATTGGCAATCGATGAAGCGACTTTCGGCCCCGATCATCCCGCATTGGCGTTTGACTTAAACGGTTTGGGTGGGATATTGATCGCCACGAATCGAGAAGCGGATGCGTTACCGCTTGTCGAACGAAGTCTTGCTATCTTTTTCATGTTCCAGCATCAGACGGGACACCGACATCCGCAATTCGATCGCGCAATCGGCAACTTCACCATTCTGTTAAAACAACTCGGGCGTAACCCGCAGCAGATTCAACGTGAGCTTGCGAAAGTGAAAAAGGCAGCGAAAGTGCAATGGGAACGATCACAGGTGATGTGAAGTTAGCTTTTCTATCGCAGTTCCGCGAAAATTATCTTCCCTTCCGATTTCTGTTGCCCTCTCCGTTTCGGAGAGGGACGGTTTTTCGGCCTGAAGGGCCGGTTCAATCAGCCCAGGTCGGAGCGAGCGAAGCGAGCAGAGGCCTGGGAAAACAAGAGCAAACCGCTACGGTCCTGTAGGGACCGTTCAGAGTGAGCCTGTCTGAACCGTCCCTTCAGGACGGGGGCTATTTTCGGAATTTACCCAGGCCTGCGCTCGCTGCGCTCACTCCGACCTGGGCTTTATGAACGGACCTTTCAGGCCCGAAAACCACGACCGATAACGGGTTCGATGACGAAAATTGTCACATCAAAATGACACATCTGTGCCTTTGCCAAAGCTGGAGAACCGGAAACCGAGATGACCCAAAACCCGTCAAGATCCACTTCACGTCACCTGAAGAACGATCCCGGCGGGTCGTAATTTCACTCGTCGAACTTCAGCAGGAATTGCGGGTTGATGATTTTGAAACTCAGACGGCCGCCGAGTGTTTCGTCGTGCTCCTCGGTTGCGGGACGCAACACGATGCCTTCGCGCGGCACTTGCGGGTTCAGCACGCTCGGGCCTGCGGAGAGTGCCACGAGTTCGTCGATGCTGTGTTTCAACACCAACGTGCCGAGTTGCGGTACGCCGATCAAACCGGCTTCGTTTATTAGTGACACCCCGATGTCGTGATCGACCAATTGCGCCGTGTCGAGGTTCAACACGTTGAACACATGAAGCTCGGCGAGTTTGCGCGCATAGCGGTTCTTCTGAATGCCGGGGCCGATGATTTCACCTTGAATCGCAGGCCAAAACCCGTGTTTCGCATGGAGGTTCCGCAACTTCGCTTCGAGGTCGATCCCGCGTGCGACCCTTGCCAACAGGTTCGTGTCGTCGGTTTCGTCCATCCACAAGTTGCGGCTACAGATGCCGAACTGCCCGTCGCGCAGGAACGCGGTGAACGAGGTGCCGTCGAGCTTTTCCGTTTGGTAGAACGTCTTGCCTTTGTGTTGCAGCAGTACCGGTTCGAGCACTTGCACGCGGGTTTCGTCGGTCTTCGAAAGGAAGCCCGGGAAGCCACCGCGTATGCGGCCGCTCATGCCCATCGCGACTGGCGGTTCGTACTTGATGATGCCGAGCGCATCGGAAACATCGCTGCCGATTTCGGTGGGTGTGCCGGGCGGAAGGATCGACAGCGGGAAGCAAATCCCTTGCGAAACCTGGCCGCGCAGCTTCACTGTCTTGATGCGAAACCCCGCACGTTGCACGACCGCTGCGCCCTCGATTTGCGCAGCTTTGAAGCTACTGGCGCGCAGAAACTCGAACTCCGCACGCTCGGGTAACAGCGAATCGATTTCGCAATATACGACCTTGTCGCCGGGCACGTAATCGCCTTTCTTGGCCACGATCCACCAACCCAGCACGCGCAACCGCTCGATGGCGTCCGCCTTCGGGATCGGTTCGTTCGAATGGATACTTTGGATACTCGCCAACGTTCGCATGATGTTCTCCCACTGCGTTCGAATCGAACCCACAATTGCGATCTAACAACGCAAAAGACCGGAATTCACCACGAAAAACACGAATGACACGAATAGGAAAACGTGTTTTTGAAATCGTTCACGGCATTGCCTTGTGTATACGTTTCGCGTCGTGTCTCGCCGACTCGCCACGACTCCCTCGCTAGTGCGTCGGGCTAACAATTCCGATCATACAATTTGGAACTCACAATACGACATGGCAATTTTGCGAAGGTTCACGATTTGGATGACTTTCCACTGTTAGCATTTGTCGGACGACTGATCGAGTCTCGAATGCCCTCACCCACAGGAATTCGCGAAGTCAAAAAGTTTTAGTTGAATTGACGTAAGTCGACTTTTGCACACTGTCACGGACGTACTCCAAAAGGTCGCGAAATGACATAGAAAAGGCGCGCCGTGACATAGAAAGGGCGCGTCCGGTCGATTTTTGGTCGCATTTGGTCGCGCAACGGACGGTACTTGAGACGAATTGAGACACGATGGCTGTCGCCATAACCCACAACATGAGTGCGAGATACGGCAAGAACGCCAGGAACAGATCAGCGAAAGCCGATCAAAAAACGGGCTTATTG
>JANXNT010000672.1 GCA_025353985.1 Limnoglobus sp. | reverse complement strand
GAATCGGCCCTTCAGGCCGAAAAACCGGGCTTCTCCGAAACGGAGTGGAGCAAGTGGGTACCAGAAATCGGATGATCGTTTTCGCGAAAATTCGACTGAAAGCCCAACTTCACGTCACTTGGGGGGTGCCCCTACGGGATGTTGCTTCACGACTTCAACCATTCCTTGTTTGCCGTGTCTGTTAACGAACCATAACCCAGCGGGTGCTCGCCGGGTGGGAACTTCGGTTGTGACCAACGTAGATACACCTCGAGTAATATCCCCGAAGTGAAGATGCCGACGCTGATCCACTGCGAGAGCGTTAGCCCGAAGGCGTAGGTTGGCTCGATGCGAATGGCTTCGTTAATGAAGCGGTGAATCGCGTAACAGAGCATCAGGCCGACCATCACTTGCCCATCGTGTCGGCGGAACGTCTGAAACGAAACGAGTAAGAACGTGAGCAAGATCATACTCACCGTTTCGTAAACTTGCGTCGGGAAGAACGTCACGGTGCGCGGGGTGTACGATACGGGAATCTTCGCGCCGCTGCGTTCCACAACGAGTTCGATCGACGACTTGCCACGCGGCCACGTACGGATGATTTCCCATAATCCATCGTGCGAAAACACGGTGACCGTGGGCCGCAGTGTCTCCAGTTTCGCGCGGGTTTGCATCGCGTTGGCTTGCGAATCGTAGCCCGCGATCACTTCCTTGCCCTCGTCGGCGGTGTTGCCGGATTCGAGAATTTTGCCACCGTTCGCGGTGATGATCGCCTCGGCCTCGGCTACCGGTGCGGCCGCCCCAGAGACTTCGAGCACGATGAAGTTCGTCTTGCCGTTGACTTCGATGATCCGGTCGCCGGGCTGTAACCCGGCGGCTTCGGCGGCTGTGCCGATCTCGATGGCGGCGATAACCGCACGTGGGTCGGCGGCATTCAGTGTGTCGCGCGGCTTCAGCGAGAAGCCGGTCGTCGTTTGCAGCCCGTGAATTTCCGGCAGGCGGTCTTTCTCGCCGGGCGGGAACGTTACCTGTCGGCGCGCGTGCGAGGCCAATAGCGGGAACTGCCCGAGTTGTGCCGACAGTGGCACGGGTTGGCATTCTTCACACGCAACTTGGCCCCAACAGCAGCCGTTGAGGTAGCAGCCAATGCGCCCGACCGCCATGCCGATGGCGAGCATCGGCGCGACCGCGTCGGCGAGTTGCCAACCGTTGATGTTCAGTCGTTTCAGCACGTATTTGCGGAAGAGCAGATAGCCCAGCCCACCGCCGAAGATCGACCCGTAGAACACGATGCCGCCGTTCCAGATCTCGAAGAACGTGACCACTAGCATGAACGGCGACAGGCCCTTAAATTGCTCGTCGTAGTATTGGATCATGTAAACGAGCCGTGCCCCGGCGATGCCGGTCAGAAACAGCAGGATGGCCATATCTTGCAGGCGATCTTTGGGCAGCCCGACTTTCGCAGCCCGGCGACCGCCCCAGATTGTCACGAGAAAAAACGTCAGGAACAGCATCGCGCCGAAGCCGTAAAGCGGCACGCCGTCCGGTGGCCGAAACCCCGACGTGAACGGCAAGTAAAAGAGTATCTGTTGCATGAGACGTTCCGCATCGGGAGCACAGGAATCCGATGTCCTTCTTACGCGAAATGAGCATCAGTGGCGTGCCAAGCTGTGACAATCGTTTTTCAGCCCCTTACGCGGTTGAGTAGTTGAGAGTTGGGAGTGGATAGTTGTTCGATGAACGATCCACTCACCACTCTCAACTACTGCTGACGAAGAAAGCCCCGCGACATTGTCGCGGGGCTTTCGGGTTTTCACGGTCCGCACGGCGTTAGTTGCCGGGCGAGAGACCTTCGAGGCTGCTACCGGTTTGGCGGGCCTCTTCTTCACTGTTGATGATGATTCGCGGCGTGACCATCAGCATCACGTGGCGGGTTTCTTGGCCGACGCCGACGTTCTTGAACAAGCGGTTCAGGTACGGCACTTGCGACAGCACCGGAGGCCCGAACTCGTTGCGGCCTTGCGACAGCGTCTTCAAGCCGCCCAGCAGAACCGTTCCCCCGTCTGGCACGGCCACGGTCGTTTGGGCCGTGATTTCCGTGAACGAAGGCTGTTGGAAGAACTGCGTGAACGGGATCGGTTGGCCTTGCGAGCCACCTTCGAACACCGGCGTAATGAACGTCGTGATCGGGAACAGTGGCACGGTCGCACTGGCGAGGGCCGTCAGCGTTGGCGTTAAGTTCAAGCGAACGAAACGACGGTCGGCGGAGATCACCGCTTGCACCGTGATGCTGACGCCCGGCGAACCGGGGCCACCCGAACCGGCGTTCCCGATCGGGAAAGCCGTGTTCTGTGGCAGGTAAACGAACTGACCACCGACGTTGACCACTTGCAGGCCCGTCGTAAAGAACGCGAGGTCGTTGACGCCCACCGTCGAGGTTTGACCGTTGAACAACGTCAGCTTCGGAGCCTGCATGATGTTCACGCGGCGATTGCCCTGTGCGGCTTCCAGGAACATGTACACCTGGATGTCGTTCAGGAACGCGAGGCCCAGCGACAGGCCGCCGTTCGTGGTTGGCCCGAGCGAGGGTTGATACCCACCGAACGGAGGCAGCGAGAGGCCGAAGCTGCTAGGACGCACCGGCACGCCGAGGTCCGACGAGAACCCGCTAGCGGGCGAGTACCCAACGATGCCCTTGCCGTTGATGTCGTTAATGAACGGTTCGGGGCGGAACGAACTTGTAGCAAATTGGCGTTCCAGAGTGTTGTTGTTCGTCTTAATATTCGCTTGGAAGTCCACGCCGACGCGTTCGAAGAACGTTTCGGACAGCGACACGACGCGGATTTCGACTGCCACCGACAGATCTTGCAACCGGCGGAGAGCATCGAGGAGATCTTGCACTTCGCGAACCACGTCGGCCGTCTGGTTGACGACCATCGCACCGCCGATGTCGTAATACGCGATGTTGCCAGCCCCACCCATCTGCTGCCACGAACCGGGGCGGATCATGTTCGAAACGAGATTCATCAACTGCTGGCTGTAGACTGCCCGTTGTGGCGACATCGCGATGGCGCTGGTGATGCCACTTTGCAGCGAACCTGCGGATTGGCCGGGCAAGAACGGCATACCGTTACCGGGGACACCGTTGCCGCCACTGACGAGTTCGCCACCCTTGAGGCCGCTACTCTGAATCTGCGGGGCGATACCGGCACTGCCTGCTGCGCCGACCGCGCCCAAGTTCGGCAACGCTTTCGTCGAGGCAATCGCCCCGGCGAGCGTGTGGTGCGGCGAGAGGCCGTACTCGGGGATCGGCGTCACGAGGTCCATCACGTGGAAGACCTTCGTGACCAGACGCCCCTTCGAACGCTTCGTGGTCGTGACCTTCACCACGTTGTTTTCGACGACGAACGACAACCGAGCTTTTTCGAGCACGATCGACAGGGCATCGCGGAGTGGCAGGTCTTTGACGTCTTCGGTGACGTTGACGCTATCGAGCGAAATCTTCTCGTCGTCGAGCGAGGCATCGTCGGAGACGATGTTCAGGCCGGATTTCGAGCGAATGTCGTCGAGCACATCCCGCAGGGGCTTGTCCTTCGCCTTCAAGCTGAACGACGTGCTGAGCGTCTGCTCGATCCGCTGTTCGGCCGGCGTACGCAACCGCTGGAAAGGGTCTTCGCCTCGGAGCGCGGCAATTCGCGAACGAGTCGGGTCGACCCGCAACGGGTCTTCGAGCGTCAGGACGGGGCCTGTCTTGTTCGCATCGTTGAGGCCGATTAGCACCGTCGATTCGTTGTCGCTCTTGATCTGCTGGAACTCGGCGACTCGCTTGTTGGTCTTCGCTTGTTCGTAGATGAACGTCAGCGTAGGATCGTCGAGATCGAGCTGCTTCACTTGCAAG
>JANXNT010000657.1 GCA_025353985.1 Limnoglobus sp. | reverse complement strand
CGTACACCGTCATTTGCATAAATGTCGCACGCCGTCGGGCGACATCGTCGGGGCTAATCAGCGATTGCCCCAACCCGAACAACGGCAGCGCGGCTAGCGAAAAGTACACCACCCAGGTGCCCGGCGTGTGCGGTTTTTTCTTCTGGGCTTCCTTGTAGCGATTCCAGCGATCCATCCAACCGAGCGTGCCGGCGGTGTCTTTCTTTCGCTGCTTCGCTTCGAGTTTGTCGTCTTTCTTGTCCGCCGCGATTGCCTCATCGTCTTCTTTTTGTTGTTGCGGATTCTCCTTCGCGGCTTCCGCATCCAGCCCCGCCGCCGCCAGTACGCCCCGCCCCGACGACTTGCGATCTTCGTCGATGTGCGTGCAGTCCCACGTCAGTTTGTTCGTCGCCCAATAGATGAGCACGATCAGGCCAATCGAGATCAGGCTCGAAAATGTCCGCAGGAGCGCGTTCGGGTATACGACGAACATCTGAATCGCGAAGTACGTCACCGCACCGAGCGCAATCGCGTACAGTGCCGCACGCGCATAACCTTCTTCGATCGACAGCCGCGCGAGCAACACCGATGCGAACACGAAGAAGAACATCGTGTACAACAAGCGGTCGCTATACTGCCCATCGTAAAGCACTTCGATGAGGAAAAAGACGAGGCTGCCGACCATCAGCATAATCAGCGCCGGGCCGATGGCGATCATCACCCAATCAGTCAGTGAAGGCGGTTCGCGTTCGACGGGCATCGGCATCTCGGAGTAATGCATCTCGCAAACACATCGGATTAAAATTTCGCCTGTGGCTGTAATTGCGAGTGAATATCACTGTTAGATTTTGGGTTTATAGTATGCAACATAAGGTTAGCTATACGATTCCATGCGATTCCCCTTCAAGCCCTAACTTGTCGAAGAGAATTTTGTTTCGACGCTTGGCATCTTCGATTAGCTTGTCGAAAGATACTATTTCGATGTACGCTCCATGCTCCCGATGATAGCCAAAGTAACCGAGGGAATCGGGCGTTTTCGTCAACTGATAGTTGCTGGCCTGCTTCTGAAGCGAAGGCGTCAGATCACACACGATGTAGGCATAGATTGGTAGGTTGACAGGAATTGTAATTGGTCTTCCTCTTCTGTCCTTTGC
>JANXNT010000642.1 GCA_025353985.1 Limnoglobus sp. | reverse complement strand
CGTACACGCAATCGTGAACGTGCCCCACGACGAACCCGGAATGACCTGGCTGCAACCGGGCGGCAGCGCGACGATTGCGGGCTTCCAAATGCTCTCGTTTGCGGCAGAGGTTGGCACGCGAATCTGGATCGCTTCGCTGCGGAGCGACCACGGCTGATCGGGCACGTAGCGGACGTTGCAACCGGCGGGAAGTTGCCAGACGTTGCCAACGAACTTCCCCGTTTGCGCTTCGGGAAGTTGAAGTTGCATCCCGGCGGGGAGTTTCGCTTCTTCGCCGCCGAGTGCTTTCACGACGACGAAACCGAGGCCCGCGAGCGCGATAATCACGATGAACAGAATCGCCGCCGAAGCGATGATCGCCGCCGGTTTGCCGAGTTCGTGGCGGGCGATTTCGGCGAGCGATTTGCCATCGCGCCGCACACTCGCCGCCAACACGAGCATGTCTTGGACGGCACCCGCCAAGCAGACGCCGATGATGAGCCAGAGCAACCCCGGCATGTATCCGTACTGGATCGCCAGCACCGGCCCGATGAGCGGCCCCGCCCCGCTGATCGCCGCGAAGTGGTGGCCGAACGCGACCCACTTGTTCGTCGGGTAGTAGTTCTGGCCGTCGTTCAGGCGAATCGCGGGCGTGATGCGATTATCGTCCAACACCGCCACTTTTGCCGCGAGAAATGCCGAGTAGTACCGATACGCAATCGCCAGAACGAGCAGCACGCAGACCATCACCGGCATCGCGTGCAACACGAATCGCCCACTCGCATCGGTGTGGTAAATCGTCAGGGCAAGTAGCGGCATGAAAACCTACGGGGAAGGAGTGACAGTCCACGTAGAGTAACGTTCGAGGGAAGTATCGACAACAACGCAAACGGAATCAATCACGGCGCACGCCATCGGGCAAGCGATGGCTGCGAGTGGAACATCGCCGAATTGCGGTTATACTCCACCCATGTCTGATGTGAGTCGCTTACTCGATGCGGCTGCGGCGGGGGATCGCCATGCGGCGGCCGACCTACTTCCGCTCGTTTACAACGAGTTGCGGAAGCTCGCCGCCGTACGAATGGCCGCCGAGTCGCCCGATCAAACGCTTCAACCCACGGCCCTCGTTCACGAGGCGTATCTCCGGTTGCTCGGCCCCACCGACGGAATTCGTTGGGACAACCGCAGTCACTTCTTCGCCGCTGCCGCGGAAGCCATGCGACGAATCCTCGTCGATGCGGCTCGCCAGAAGGCGACCGTCCGGCACGGTGGCGATCGCATTCGGATCGAACTCACCCCCGACCTCGTTGCGACACTCGAACCGCACGAAGATCTCGTCGCACTCGACGAAGCACTCGATCGCCTCGCAGCCGAGGATCCCCTCAAATCCGAACTCGTGAAACTTCGGTATTTTGCCGGGCTGACTCTCGCCGAAGCGGCGACATCGCTCGGGCTGTCGGAGCGGACGGCCGGCCGCCACTGGACCTTCGCGCGGGCCTGGCTCCGGCGGGAAGTCGAAGGGGGCGCGGGGAAAAAATAGACGTGCCGGGCGTCATTTTTGGCCAGCTTTTCGCCCGGATTACGCATTGAGATTGAGACCATTCCGCCTTACGGAGATTCCGTTGTGTCCGAAGAACAGTACTTCCTCGCCGCACTCGACCGGCCCGACGCGGGTTCCCGCGCCGAATACCTCGACGGGGCGTGCGGCGTGGACACCGGGCTGCGGCGGCAGGTCGACGCGCTGCTCGCGAGCCACTTCCGCAGCGGCGAGTTCCTCGACGTCCCGGCGGTCGAGCAGATCCACGCGGGTTCGGACGACGCCGACACCGCCACCATGCAGAGGGATCCCATGGCATCTGACAGCAACGCGGACGATCATGCGTCCGACGAACTGCCCTTTCTCTCGCCCCCAACGCGGCCCGATTCGCTCGGCCGCATCGGCCACTACGAAGTGCTGCAAGTCCTCGGCAAGGGCGGGTTCGGGATCGTCTTCCGGGCGTTCGACGATGTGCTTCAACGGGTCGTTGCGGTCAAGGTGATGGCCCCGCAGATCGCGACGCTGTCGCCTGCGCGCAAGCGATTCCTGCGCGAAGCCCGCTCGTCGGCGGCGGTCCGGCACGAGAACGTCGTTCAGGTCTACGAGGTCGGCGAACTGCCGTTGCCGTACCTGGTGATGGAGTTCATCCCCGGCGAGACGTTGCAACAGAAACTCGACCGCAACGGTCCGCTTGAGGTTTCCGAGGTGTTGCGGATCGGCCGTCAGATCGCCGAGGGGCTGGCCGCCGCCCACGCCACGGACCTGATCCACCGCGACATCAAGCCGGGGAACGTGCTCATCGAAGGCGGTACGCAACACCGGGTGAAGATCACCGACTTCGGCCTGGCCCGCGCCGCCGACGACGCCAGCATTTCGCAAAGTGGCATCATCGCCGGCACGCCGATGTACATGGCCCCGGAGCAGGCCAAGGGCGACAAGCTCGACCAGCGAGCCGACCTGTTCAGCCTCGGCAGCGTGCTCTACGTGATGGCGTCGGGCCGGCCG
>JANXNT010000603.1 GCA_025353985.1 Limnoglobus sp. | reverse complement strand
AAAAGAAGCAGCGAGCCGCACTCGAAGCCGAAATTGCGAGCATCACTTCGAAGTGGAAATCGCCGACACCGGAGATTTTGAAAAGCTTGATAACATGGGAACAATCGCTCGCGCTCAACCCGAAGTGGAATGAGCAGAAGCCGACGAGTGCCAAGGCCCAATCGGGGAACGCGATGACGGTTCGCGACGATGGTTCGGTGTTCGTCGCGAAAGCAGTGAAGAAAGATACTTACACCGTCGAACTGCCGTTGAATGTCGCCAAGCTGACGGGCATTCGCCTGATGACGCTTGCGGACAAGCAACTTCCCGGTGGTGGACCGGGCCACGGCGGCGGAAATTTCATCATCACTCGCTTCGCGGCGAGCCTCGTACCGCCGAAGTCGGTCGTACCCGTTGCCCGCTACATACGCATCACGCTGCCAGAGAAGAATGCCTACATGATGCTCGCGGAAGTGCAAATTTTCAGTGGTGATAAGAACATCGCGTTGAAGGGTATCGCCACGCAAATCAGCACCGCATTCGATGGCCCCGCGAAGCTCGCGATCGATGGTAACACCAACGGCGAATATTTCGTGGGAAAATCCGTTTCGCATACCGCGATCGCAAACGACCCTTGGTGGGAAGTCGATCTCGGGTCCGAACAGCCGATCGACCGCATCTTGATTTGGAACCGTACCGATGGCGGCGTCGGTGTTCGAATGAAAGGGGCGAAGATCAGCGCACTCGATGCGAAACGCAATCCCGTATGGGAAAAGACGATCACCGATGTACCGAACCCGAGTGCCAGCTACGAACTCGGGGGTGCCAAACCGATTTACTTCACGAACGCGGTCGCCGATTACACGCAGCCGGGCTTTCTTGCAATCAGTACGCTCGACACCACGAGCAATACGGGTTGGGCCGTTGGCGGAGCAATTGGCACGGATCATACGTTGTCGGTGTTCCCTCCGACTGCAATCGATGTTCCCGGTGGCTCGAAGCTGATTGTGACAATCGAACAGCAATCGACGCACGTCGATCACGTTCTCGGGCGATTTCGAATTGCAGTAACCGACGAACCAAAAGCGATCGTTGCCGCGCAACTACCCGAGCGGATTCTCAAGATACTCAATGTCGAAGCCGCGAAGCGGACATCCGTTCAACGCGAAGAACTGGCCACCTTTTACGCAACGTCCCTCGCGCCCGAAACGATGCCCGACCGACAGCGAGCGTCATCGCTCTATCAAACGCTGGCTGCAATCAAACCGAGCACGGTGCCGATCATGCAAGAACTGCCAATAGACCAGCGACGCAAGACGAAACTCCAGTTTCGCGGGAACTATCAGGATCTCGGCGAAGAGTGTAATGAAGGCGTGCCTTCCGCACTTCATGCGATCCCGAAAGAATCCACGAAGAATCGTCTCGCACTCGCAAAGTGGCTCGTCGATCGCAACAATCCCTTGACTGCGCGAGTGATCGTCAACCGCGATTGGGAACAAATCTTCGGTGTTGGCCTCGTCCGAACGAGCGAAGAATTTGGATCGCAAGGCGAACTCCCGAGCCACCCTGAACTGCTCGATTGGCTTGCCTTCGAACTGATGGAACCCTCGGCATCGGGCGGGAAACCGTGGGATCGCAAGGCACTCATCAAGTTGCTGGTGACGACAACCGCTTACAAACAAACGTCGAAAGTCACGCCCGATTTAATTGAGCGCGATCCGGAAAATCGCTGGGTGGGTCGCGGGCCACGCGTGCGCTTGACCGCCGAGATGGTTCGCGATCAGGCGCTTGCCGTGAGTGGGCTACTGAGTGCGAAGATGTACGGACCATCGGTGAAACCACCGCAGCCCTCGTTCGGACTCAGTGCCGCGTTTGGCCGAACGATGGACTGGAGCACCAGCGATGGCGAGGATAAATTCCGACGCGGAATTTACACCGAATGGCGTCGCACGAACCCGTATCCATCGATGGCCACCTTCGATGCACCGAACCGCGACATCTGCTCCGTGCGCCGTCCGCGTACGAACACGCCATTGCAGGCACTCGTGACGCTCAACGACTCGGTGTACATCGAAGCGGCCCAAGCATTCGCCCGAAATATCGTCAAAACCGGCGGTAAAACCACCGAGGAAAAGCTCGCATTCGCCTTCCGCGAAGCCCTTTCCCGACCGATCCAACCGAACGAAACGGCACGATTAACCAAGCTGTACGAAACCGCGAAAGCCGAGTTCACGAAAGCGCCGGACAAGGCCAAGAAGATGGCCACCGAGCCGATTGGCCCGGTACCGCCCGGCATCGAAGTCGCAGACCTTGCGGCGTGGACCGTCGTCGCCAACGTGATGTTGAACCTCGATGAAACATTAATGAAACGCTAAAATTTCTAAACAGGATACACCCATGCACCCCGCACTCGAACGACTGCAATCGGTCACGCGGCGACACTTCTTCCGCGACTCCTCGGTGGGCCTCGGCTCGCTCGCGCTGGCGTCTTTGGGCGCATCATCGCAGGCGGCGGGGCCGAATGACAACCCGCTGTCACCGAAGAAGCCACACTTCGCCGCGAAGGCGAAGCGAGTGATTTACTTGCACATGTCCGGTGCGCCGCCGCACCTCGATTTGTTCGATTACAAGCCCGAACTCGTCAAACGGACCGGCCAGAACTGCCCCGACGAATATCTGAAAGGCAAACGCTTTGCGTTCACGTCTGGCGTACCCAAGCTGCTCGGCACGCCACGTAAGTTCAAACAATACGGCAAAGGCGGCGTCTGGTTGTCCGATGCGATACCCGCACTTCACGATGTCGCTGACGAAATGTGCGTCGTGCGTTCGATGAACACCGACCAGTTCAACCACGCGCCCGCCGAGCTACTTTTATACACCGGTTCGCCCCGACAGGGACGCCCGAGTATGGGCACATGGGCGACGTACGGCCTCGGTTCCGAGAGCGAAAACCTGCCGGGGTTCGTGGTGCTGATCTCGAGTGGCGTGCAGCCGAGCGGCGGCCAAGGCTGTTGGGGAAGCGGATTCTTGCCGAGCGTTTATCAGGGCGTGCAGTGCCGCAGCAAGGGCGACCCCGTGCTGTATGTGTCCGACCCGCAAGGCATGGACCGCGACATGCGCCGCAAGAGCCTCGATGCGCTGAAAGATCTCAACGAAATTCAGGGGCAAGAACTCGGCCACCCCGAGACAGCGACGCGGATCGCGCAGTACGAACTCGCGTTCCGAATGCAGATGAGCGTGCCCGAGGTGATGGACATCACGCGCGAGACGAAACAGACGATCGAAGATTACGGCGCGACCCCCGGCGGCGCGAGCTTCGCGAACAACTGTTTGCTCGCACGGCGGCTCGTCGAAAAGGGCGTGCGCTACGTGCAACTGTTCGACTGGGGTTGGGATTTCCACGGTACCGGGCCTGGCGAGGACATTCGCGATGGACTTACGGCGAAGTGCAAAACGATGGACAAGCCGATTGCGGCACTCATCAAAGACCTGAAGCGATCCGGCTTGCTCGAAGACACGCTGATTATCTGCGGCGGCGAGTTTGGCCGCACGCCGTTCCGCGAAGGCCGCACCGCCGGTGGTAGCGTTTTGGGCCGCGACCACTACCCCGATTG
>JANXNT010000601.1 GCA_025353985.1 Limnoglobus sp. | reverse complement strand
GGAACGGGCGGAATTTCCCATCGGCTCCTCTAAGCGGGAACACCATGTCGAACGGCTCGCCGGTCGCAAGCGATAACGTCCACCGCTCGACGACCTTCGGCAACACCTCGGGGTCGTGGACGCTCTCCCAACCCCAACCCTCCTGCATGTCCGGACGGGTTCCCGTGTATTCGTACCAACGGCGGTTGTACCAATAAATGTAGCCGTCCGCGCGGGCCATCCACGCCAACTGCTGGATGTTCTCGGCCATCGCGCGGAAGCGGACTTCGCTCTCGCGCAACTCTCTCTCGGCGCGTTTGCGATCGCTCAGATCGACGATGAACGACATCCCGGCCCAGTCGCTATCCTCGTAGCGAACGCCCGCGATCAGGATCGGCACGCGCGAGCCATCCTTGCGGAAGTACTCTTTCTCGTATGCGTTGGCTCGCCCGCACTCGCGCATTTCGGCGATGCCTTCTTCGTTGCGCGGCGTCCATTCGGGGGGCGTCATCGCTCGGAAGTCGAGCCGACCGGCGGCAACGTCGGCTGCTGTGTACCCGACCATATTCAAAAAATGTTCGTTCGCCATCGTGATGGTGCTGCGTTCGAGATCCCATTCGATCATCCCGACGGACTGGGCATCGAACACTCGACGCAAACGCTCGTTGCTACGGCGCAACTTCTCGCCATCGAGCGACTGTTCGGTGATGTCGGTATGCACGCCGACCCATTCGCGAATCGCGCCGCTGCCATCAAGTACCGGCACCGCCCGAACCGTACAGTTACGCCACTCGCCGTCACTTCGGCGAACGCGATGTTCGTGTACGAAGATTTTCTTTTCGGCCACCGCTTCATTCCAGGCAACGATGGTCGGTTGCGCATCATCCGGATGGACGGCCTGAGACCATCCGTAACCTTGATACTCCTCGATGGTTTGCCCCGTGAAGCTCCCCCAACCCGGCTGCTCGCCCGACATCCGGCCGTGGTCATCGTTGGTCCAGATCAGGCTACTTACGGCTCCCACTGCAGCGCGGAAACGGGCCTCGCTCGCCCGCAATTTTTCCTCTTCCCGATGGCGTTCGCTCACGTCGCGGAACACCAGCACGCAACCGACGATCTCGCCGCCTTTGCAGCGGATCGGCGCGGCACTATCGTCGATTGGTCGCTCGGTGCCATCTTTCGAAATGAGAATCGTGTGGTTCGCCAACCCGACGATGACGCCTTCCTTCAACGCCCGTATTGCGGGGTTTTCCACCGCCTGCCGTGTGTGCTCGTTGACGATGCGAAACACTTGCGTCAGCGGTTGGTTCATCGCTTCGGCGGCGGTCCACCCCGTCAGCGATTCCGCGATGGCATTCATGTACGTAACATCGCCGTTGCAATCGGTCGAAACGACGGCATCGCCGATACTGGCGAGCGTCGTCCGGGTCAACTCGGCCATTGCGCGGGCTTGCTCTTCCAAACGCCTGCGTTCGATGTACTGAGCGATTCCATTAGCGAGAGGGGCGAGTTCGGTCAAGATACCCTGACTGAGCGGGTGGCGGGCAAATATCGCCATGACCCCGACGACTCGGCCTTCGATCGCGAGTGGGTAGCCGGCGAAAGCCACCATACCTTCGCGCACCGCCCACGCCCGATCGCTCACGTTCGGATCGTCCGTCACGGAGTTGTTGAGGTGGGGCTGGCGGGTACTGGCGATTCGCCCGATCTTAAACTGACCGACTGGAACTCGGCTATGCGGCCCGTCCAAGTGGGTGTACAGCCCCGCACTGGCTTGTAGTTCCAATACATTGTCCGAATCGTTCAACATCCAGATGCGGGCGAAGGCCCCGTCGAGGCTTCGGACGAGCGCATCGCAGCACTGATGCAGGGCCAACGGTGTGGTTTGTGCCACAGCGAGGGCGGTGCTGACATCGGCCCGCAGCGCGACCAATCGCGTCTGCTCATCTCGGGCAACCTCCTCGCGTTTGCGTTCAGTGACATCGCGGAACACCAGCACGCAACCGACGATCTGGCCGCCTTTACCGCGGATCGGTGCGGCGCTATCGTCGATTGGTCGCTCGGTGCCATCTTTCGAAATGAGAATCGTGTGGTTCGCCAGCCCGACGATGACGCCTTCCTTCAACGCCCGTATTGCGGGGTTTTCCACCGCCTGCCGTGTGTGCTCGTTGACGATGCGAAACACCTGCGTCAGCGGCACGCCGACAGCGTCCGCGTTCGTCCACCCGGTTAGCGATTCCGCGACGGCGTTGAGATACGTAATATTCCCGCCAATATCTGTAGAAATGACGGCGTCGCCGATACTGGCGAGCGTGGTCCGCAATCGCTCCTTCTGCTCGGCCAACAGTTCGCTGGCACGCAACTGGTGGCGATCGTTTCGCCGGATGAGCAGGTAGACCGCCCCGAGCAACAACAACCCCACAGCACCCGTCAGCCAACTGTTTGAGAAAAACACGCCGCACATCAGGGCGAACCCGATAAACGTGGCCTTCGAGTCGCCCAACAGGCGGGATGAGAAGGTCTGGTCTGACATTCTGACCGTAGGTTGGCGGTGTGATGGGGCAACAAACGCACTATTAGTGTTCTTAATGCGAGTACCGTTCGGCGGCAACGGACAATTCGCCGCAACTGGCGGATTCGTACGTTCGTAGAATACCGAGAGATTTCGGTTCGGCCGAACGTGCTGTTGCAGGATTCGCAGATGATGGAACCGCTCGCCCAACAATATTTCGACCTCGCCGAGACGACGGGTAGCTTCATTCACGACATGAAAAACCACCTCGGCACAGTGCTTCTGAATCTGCAACTTCTCGCCGAAGATTTCGAGGAACCGGAGACGCAAAAGGAACGCCGTGCCTTTGAGCGATTCCGCCTGATGGAAGGCGAGTGCCAGCGGCTCGTGGGGCTATCGAACGACTTCCTACGGTTCGCGCGGATCGATGAACTCTACCTCGAAACCGTCGAACTCGACACCGTCATCGCACGCATGGTCGACTTCCTTTCGCCCACGGCCCGCCAGTGCAATGTCGATGTGAACTGGTACCCGTCGCCCGACTTGCCGATGGTGCGGCTCGACCGCGATATGTTCGAAAAAGCCCTATTGAACCTGATGCTCAACGCAGAAGATGCGATGCCGAACGGCGGCACGCTGACGCTACAAGCACGGTGCGAAGGTGCGTTTGTCGTGCTCGATATCATCGACACCGGCACCGGAATTTCCCCCGAACTTCTGCGTAAAATCTTCAAGCCATTTCAGACGACGAAACCCGACGGCAACGGCCTCGGGCTAGCCACCGCTCGCCGCGTCGTCGTTGCGCACGGCGGCTCGATCGACGTCCAAAGCGAACTCGGCCACGGTACGAAATTCACGATCCGCCTCCCCGCTGTGACACACCCATGACAGTCGCGACCTTGTTACTGCTTTTGTTCCTGTTGTTCGTCGTCGCCATACTGTATTCGTCAGTGGGCCATGCGGGGGCGTCGGGGTACCTCGCGGTGATGGCGCTGTTCGGATTGCAGCAATCGCTGGCGAAACCGACGGCGCTATGCTTGAACATTCTGGTGGCGACAATCGCGCTCATTCTGTTCGCGCGATCGCATTATTTTTCGTGGCGGGTGGTGTGGCCGTTCGCGCTCGGCTCGGTGCCGTTTGCCTATCTGGGAAGCGTAATCACGATCTCGGACCAGACGTACAAACTTGCGGTTGGCGTCGTGTTGTGGGTGGCGGCATTGCGAATGGCGTTCGGAAATGTGCGTACGCCACGTGGGCATACCGTCCATCCGCCGGTGCTGTTGGCGATCGGGATCGGCATCGGTATCGGCATGTTATCGGGGATGACGGGAACGGGCGGCGGCATCTTTCTCACGCCGCTTCTAATCATGTTTCGCTGGTCGGACCCAAAGCCCGCCGCCGGTGTCTCGGCGGCATTCATTCTCGTCAATTCGCTCGCCGGCCTTGCGGGCCAGTGGCAAAACGGCCTCGTGCTGCCCCCAGAGATGCCGTACTGCCTCGTTGCGGCCGGCAGTGGCGGGTTGATCGGCTCGTATCTCGGTGCCACCCGATTCGGTGGCACGATGCTATTGCGGTTACTCGCTGCCGTGCTGCTCGTCGCCGGGGCGAAGTTGATTTTCGCTTAGGTTTCGCGACTTCATTCAGAATTTTAACCGCAGAGAACGCTGAGTAAAAAATTCATGTTTCCGCACGGTTCTAATCCAAGCGGAAAACGGCTAACTGAAGATAAGCATCATGTGATTTTTCTTCTTTGCGTACTCTGCGCCCTCTGCGGTTAATGTTTTGTTTTTCGTTTTCGGTGCTTGAAAATCAGCGTTGCACGCGGGCGGAGCCGCCCTTGGCGAACTCTTCCACTTCGTGGCGTTTGGCCATCGTCACATCGCCGGGGAAGGTCGTCAGCATCGCGCCGTGTGCCCAACCGAGGCGAAGCGCTTCCTCCGGTGGGCGACCCGTAAGTAGCCCGTAAATCAGTCCCGCTGCGAAGCCATCGCCGCCGCCGATGCGGTCGACGACATCAAGTTTACACTCGGGGCTGACATACTTTTTGCCCTTCATCCAGAGCACGGCGGCCCAGTCGTGGCGATTCGTCGAATGCACTTCGCGCAGGGTCGTGGCAACGACTTTCACGTTCGGGAACTGCTTCACGGTACGGTCGATCATGCCGAAGAACGCATCGGGGTCGAGTTTCGATTGTTCGTCCGCCGTCACTTCCGGGCCAGCGATTCCGAGGCCCTTTTGCAAATCTTCCTCGTTGCCGATCAGCGCGTCGACGTGGCTGACGATCTTGCGGATGACTTCCTGCCCGCGTGCGGTGCCACCGGCGGACGCCCAGAGTTTGGCGCGGTAATTCAGGTCGAACGAGATCATCGCACCGGCCGCCTTCGCGGCTTGCATTCCTTCGAGAATGACTTCGGAAGTCGTCTCGGAGAGTGCCGCGAAAATGCCTCCCGAGTGAAACCAGCGCACGCCGTCGGCGAAGATTTTCGTCCAGTCGAAGTCGCCCGGTTTCAGCATCGCGCCGGCTTCGTTCGCCCGATTATAAAAGACGACGGGAGCGCGCACACCTTGCCCGCGATCGCTGTAAACCGTGGCGATATTCGGCCCGCGCACGCCGTCGTGCTCGAACATTTTGTAGAACGGCGTCACGCCCATTTCCCGTACGCGGGCCTGCACCAACTCGCCGATACCGTAATCCACCATCGCGGTGGCAATCGCGGTCCGCATCCCGAAACAATCGGCGAGGTTCGCCGCCACGTTGTACTCGCCACCCGAAACGTGAACCTCGAGCGTCCGCGCTTTCCGAAACGGGATGATGCCCGGATCGAGCCGATGCACGAGGGCACCGAGCGACAGAAAATCGAACCGCGACGACTCCGCACTGCGGACGGACAAGCCAGACATGGCCATTCCTCTAGCGAAACGATGATTTTTGGGAACGATGTGTCAGTTTATATCAAGCAAAGAACTTGGCGATGGGCACATCGAAGCCCAACGCTGCTTACTTTCGAATGTAGCTGGCCTCTTTGAGGCCGGTGCAGAGGCCGCTACCCAACAATACAGGCTACCGGGGTAACAGATCCCCAGACTCTAGCTGCAAGAAGAGGACGTCATTTGCCCCAGAGCTTGTTCAAATCTAGCGTGGTCAGTTTTCCCACCGTGGCCGGTCCGTTGCCATTGCCGAAGCGGAGGTGAACTTTTCGCTCTGCTGGCTCAAACACGAATGACTGGATCGTTAGGTCGGCCTTGCTGCCATCGACATCGAACAAGCGAGCCTCGTGTAACCGTTTTTGGATGTCGTCGATGTCAAACCCTTCGGCCTTTGTCACGGCTACCGACTTCGTCAAATCGTCGAAGCGCTTGAACGTGGCGAATTTCTCCTGCTGATTCGGATTCTTCATCGTGCAAAAGTGGTTCGTACAAACGCCGGGCTTGTCCTTGAATCGACGGACCGCGAGCGTATCGGGTGTCACTTCGATGACTGCTCCTCCCTTGGTGTCGGCGATGACGAGGCTCGTCACCGAGGCACGTTCCATGCCATCGAGCAGCGCAAGAGCTTCGCCGATGGTTGCACATTCTTCGAGGATGCGGCGGTACGCCATGGCGAACGGTACGCCCTTCGGATTGAACAGTGTTGTCGTGTCGGGTTCCTGGACTTCGTGGCTAGCGATTGTCAGCCCGGCGTCGTTCATCCCTGTGAAGCACCCGACGAGGCCTGGGAAACCGGCCGAAACGAACGAGTGTTTTTTAGGGTCGCTCGACCGGTAAACCGTCAGCAGGCTGTATTGGTGGAGATAACCGAAGTGGAAGAAGTCGAGGTTGCGCCCGAAGAGCACGCCCTTCGTGGCACTTTGTTGGGGAGGGATGATGACGCTCGAGCAACCGCGAACCAGTTCACTCTGCGGGATGTGCCCCAGGTCGAACAGGCCGTTCGCCGAGACCAGTTGCGCGTGGGTTGCCACATCCTTGCCCGCCGCGTCGGCGAGCGCTTTCAACTCGGCCCGGTACGCCTCGGGGAAGTTGCCCTCAAGGTTCGCCGCTTTCTTTTGGACCAGGGGCCAAATGAGCAGTTCTGCGGTCGCGATAGCGATCTTGAACTGGCCGTCTTGTTTGGTCCACTTTGGGTTCGTGCGAAGGATCTCGTTCGTGCATTCGCCGAGGAAGTAATCATGGGGGAATTGGAACAGCGGTTTCGCCTGTCGTAGCGCGAGGACGCCAGTCTGCTCACCCATCTCCTTGGGTGTGCCTTGGAGGATGAGTATGGGTATGTCGTTAACGTACGTTAACTTTCCCTTGCCATGTTCGCCCGCTTGATAGCGGAATGGTTCGGCTCCCTGTGCTTCGCCGACGATCGGGATCAACATGTACAGGAGAAATGTGAAGTTGCGCATAGTCATGTCCATTTCTGTAGCAGAATCACTGAAAGAACTTGGCGATGGGCACATCGAAGCCGGGCAGGATGTCGGGGAGTGTGAGGCGGTCGCCGTTGTGGAAGCGTTGCGGAAATTCGTGTTCCCGAAACACCGCCACGGTCTCGTTTTGCGGGTCGAGGACCAGCACGACTTGCACGCCGGCGCGGTTGTACTCGGCGGCTTTCTCGGTCATGTCAGGGATCGAATCCGATGGCGAACGCACTTCGACGACGAGTTCCAGTGGAGGTAGCAAGTGCCCCACCGGCATCGGCTGATCGGCAGGTAACGTCGCGAAACTGATGTAGCAAACGTCGGCCCCACGGAAGCCAACCGGATCGATGCGCGTGCGAATGAACGTGTCGTTGCCGACAACGCGACCGAGGTTGTGCAACATCGTGTAGCCGGTCAGATAGTAATTCACCAAGCTACACACGCGGCCATGTTCGGCACCGGGCATTTGCAGTCTCCGGAGTTGGCCATCGACGAGTTCGACCCGCGAATCGTCCGCGTATTCACGCAGAAATTCGTCGGCCGTCATCGTCGGTATTGCGAGCGTCGCGCTGGTCATTTTCGTCTCGCGTGGGTTTGCAACTTTTCGTCATCATACCAGCCAGACTTAGGTGAAGTCCTATCTTACGACGACATCGACATTCCGTACGCCGATGCGGTTGCTGGTGCCGGCCATCGTGCGAAGTTCGCTGAGAATACTACCCTTTAGTGCGTGTTCCATTTCCAATAGCGCGCGGGCGGCGGGCATCCCATCGAAGACGCGATGGTCGAAGTGTAGCCGCACCGCGAGCGTGCCATCGGGTTGAAACAAACCGCAATTCAGCGTCGCCGTTGTGGGGGCGATGAGATTCAGGCACGTCGCGCCCGCACCGGCCGTCGTGCTGATTCCGCACGTGCCAAAGTGCTTCGTGCGCATGCGTCCAGATACCTTTACCGCAAACCACCACAGCAGCTTGCGCAACGGTCGCGGCACGCGCATAAACTGCAGCATCTGGCGAAATTCGCTGACTTCCTTGACCGGTTTCGCCAGCCACCCGCGAATGGCGTGCTGCAACTGCGAGATCGGTTGCCGATTCGGCGAACGGTACAACCCGAAGTAGATGGCGGGTTCTGTTGCGTCATTTCGTTCGATGGCAATCGAACAGATGGTTTCGTCGGCTTCGTAGAAATGCGGCCACGGGAACGGCAGATACGAGCGCCGCAATTCCGGACGCCGTTCCGCAACGATCGCGTAGGCTTTCGCGAAGAGCGCCACCCACGGCGGCGGTTCGAGCAACGCCTCGCGGGCCGCAACCACATCGGCGAGCGCCATCGTTCGCTCGATCGAAATGATCGGCATACCACGGCACGCCGACATCAATTCGGTAATCATCCGTCGATTGGTCGAGAGCGAAACCCATCGCCCAGAAACACGTGCCATAACCATCCTGGTTGAAACGCCGGGAGTTTGTCCGGGTGAGTATTCTAGCGAATGTCGTGCAGTACCTTCACTCCTTGGTCGCCAACCGTTCGCGAACGGCTGTCAGGTCGGGTGCAATCACGAGAAATAAAAGCAAGCTCTTGAGAGCAGCAGCATCTTGAATCTGAAGTACGCGTGGCATCAGTGCTACGCCCGCTTCTCCGTACTTGAAGTCGAGAATCGACTCGATGTTCTCGTAGGCTTGTTCATTGCGGCCTTTCAGGGTCGCTTGTGCCACCAACACCCGCTGGTACGGATACAGGAATGGCTCGGCTTGCTTCTTTTCGGCGTCGTGTACTTCGTTCATGAATATGGTCTCGCGTGTTGGGGCCAGGGTCATTATCCAGTCGATCGTGTTGAATAACAATCGCACGCGGCGTTTGTCGAAGCCGCGATCGTAGAGGCTACGCACGAGTGCCAGTTTCCATTGCACTCTTGCGCTCGGGTCGCCGCGGGTTTCGAGCGTCTTTAAGTGTGCGAGTGTTACCGCCGCAAACGGGTTCCGGTCGGTCGTGAGTTCTTGCTCCCGTGAGGCATATTCTAGCAGCTTCGCCGTCGGAAATGTGAACCGCACTTCGCAACCCCAACGACCTGCCACGAACTCGCTCGGTCGCCAGTTCAAGCGGTCGTCGCCGAGGATCGCGAGACTCACCGGCATGGTGCCGTACTTGTCGCAGAGTCGGTGGTTGTACGTGTACATTCGCTCGGCGAATGCAGATTGTTCCTGGCTTTGCACTTCGACGTGAATGAGCAACCATTGCTCTTGCCCATCGCGCATCCAGACTTTCGCGAGTTTATCGACGGTGCCTCGGCCCTTCGCGGAATCGGGCGCGATGCGTTCGAGCTCTTTGTCTAAAAATTCATGGCCGCGTTCGACGTCGATGTTCGCGTACACTTGCGGGAAAAAGAACTCGACGAATGGTTCGAAGAACCATTCGATCGCTTCTTTCCAAGGGCCATCGAACTCGCACTCGGGTTCCGGCTCTTCGACGATTGCGTCCATCGTGGCGATTCCTTTAGCTGCGGCATACTCCCATTAATCTATGGCAGTACATTAACAGATCGACTCTCCGATGAATCTTGGCGATGGCCGATTCGACTTGCGATCTCGTTCGCCGTCCGCATAATCGTACTATCTGAATCAAACTGCGACTTCACCGGCACCCACTCCGCATGAACCGATACACCCTTGCTGCCGTGACTTTACTCGCGCTGGCTACGACTGGTTTTGCGGTCGAGCGTAAAGACCTCAAACCCGGCCTGACGATGGATAGCACGCAGTTCACCGAGCGACCGCAGACTAGCACAGTCACTCGTATCGTCTCGGGAGTTGGTATTACGATCCCGGCGGGTGAGTCGCCCGACCCGCGACTGGCGAGTGCGAGCAAGATCGTCTGGCGCGGGTACATTCAGATCGTCACGCAGGGAAAGTACACCTTTGCGACGCGCGCTTCAAATGGCACCGTGAACGTGACGCTGGCCGATGGTGCGGAGGTTTACAAGTCACTCGATGTGACAGGCGATGCCACCGGCGAGGCAATCCACGTCGGCCCGGAATTGCTGCTTCCCGCGAAGGTTTTAAGCTTCACCGCCACTTACGAATTAAAGGGCCAAGACGCGCACCGCATCGAACTGCTTTGGCAGGGGCCGGGGTTCCGCCAAGAGCCGGTGCCGTACTTCTTCTTCGGCCGCATCGCAGCTGTTGCCGATACGCAAGTCGACGCTTTTGATCGCGGTCGGTTCCTGTTCGAGGAACATGCGTGCGTGAAGTGTCATGCCGCTGTCAATCCAGACGAAGCAAAAGCGTTCGTCGATCGTCGTGGGCCGAACCTGAGCGCCATCGGCCATCGGGTGTACCCCGGTTGGCTCGATGCGTGGCTCGCCGACCCCACGAAATTGCGCCCGCACACGACGATGCCGAAGCTGTTCGCCGACGATGACACGGGCCAGGCCGAACGCTATGCCGTAGTGCAGTACCTCACGTCGCTCGGTGGGCCGATGACGGAAACGCGGATGCCTTCGATTTCCAGCGAATATTCGAAGAGCATCGCGAACGGGCAGAAGCTGTTCACGACCACGGGATGTGCGGCGTGCCACGGCAAACAACTCGCGGCCACCGCGAAGAAATCCGAAGATGACGAGGACGACAAGCCGACTGCGGTCGATGCGCGTGGCACCTTTTACGGCCTCGGCTCGACAACCGGCGCACAGTCGCTGTATTCGCTCGGCACGCTGGGCAGCAAGACGAAACCCGAAGAACTGCAAGCCTACTTACTCGACCCGTTGAAGACGAATCCGCACGGCCGAATGCCGAACATGACGCTGAACGCCACAGAAGCGCGCGACATTGCGAGGCACCTTTGTCGAACCACCGACGACACGCTCGACCGCATGAAAGTCCCGATGCCGAAACTCGCGCCGTCCGCATTCGCACCCAAACTCGAAAAGGAAGCGTTCGACAAATTGAAGGTGAGCGACCAATGGCGCGACGTTGGCAAACGGTTGCTGACGCAAAAGGGCTGCACGAATTGCCACACCGTCGAAGTGGCTGGCAAGGCGTTGCCGAACGCTGCGGTCGTCGGATTGGCCAGCGTGCGAACGAAGCCATCGAGCGGCTGTTTGAGTGAAAAACCGCTTGCCGACAAGACGCCGGTGTATGCCTTCGATGCGGCCCAGCGTTCGTCAATCGCCGCGTTTCTGACATCGCAGAACACGAACGCCATTTCCAGTGCGTACCAAGTTCGCACCGCACTCAAGCGATTCAATTGCCTCAACTGTCACCAGCGCGACGGCGAGGGTGGCATCGGTACCGAACTCGGCGACCAGATGAAGAAGCTTGAGAATGCCGAGAACGCCGACGATGTGCAACCGCCGCGGCTCACGAGCATCGGGCATAAGTCGAAAACGAGTTGGCTAAAATCGGTGCTCGTTCAGGGTGGGCGTGCGCGACCGTGGATGAACGTGCGGATGCCGCAATACGGCGAAGGCAATGTCGGCCACCTTCCGGAAGCGTTCGCACACGCCGAAGGGACCGTCCCCGATTCTTCGACCGCGAAGGTCGAGTTCACGTCGGCAAAAGTGGAGGCGGGCCGCAAACTCGCTGGGAAAGAAGGCCTCGGCTGCATCGGCTGCCACGACATCAGCGGGTTCGTTGGGGGTGGCACACGCGGGCCGGATCTCGCTCGCACCGCCGAGCGCGTCCGTCTCGAATGGAACTCGCGCTGGATGCACAACCCGCAACGCATCACGCCGGGAACGCGGATGCCGCAGAACTTCAACAACGGCATCTCCGCATTCGCGGGCATTCTCAACGGCAACGCCGATGCGCAAATCGAAGCACTCTGGGCGTACTTTTCGCTCGGGCCAGGGTTGCCGTTACCCGCCGGAATGGAACCGCCGAAAGGGTTGATTTTGAAGGTGACGAACCGCCCTGAGATGCTGCGAACCTTCATGCCCGATGGGGCCGGAACGAAGGCGATTGCCATCGGCTATCCGGGTGGCGTGAACGCGGTGTTCGATGCCGAACAGTGTCGCCTCAGTTACGCATGGGAAGGCAACTTCCTCGATGCCTCGCCGGTGTGGGACAATCGCGGTGGGGCACCCGCGAAGCTGCTCGGGCCGAAGTTTTATAGCGCGCCGCCAGGTAACCCGTGGGGCCTCACGAGTAGCCGCAAAGTGCCAGACTTCGCGAAACGAGTGAACGATTATTCGTACGGTTCGCCGGTGCCACTCGAGAAAATCTATCAAGGCCCACGCCACGTGCAGTTCGACAGTTACACCTTGGATATCAGCGGCAATCCGACGTTCCGCTACCGCGTGGGCAACGACACCGAGAAGGGCGAGATCGTCATCGCGGATACTCCTGTGCCGATGAAAGCCTCCGTGGCTTCGGGCATTTCCCGTCGGATACTCGCCGAAGTTCCCGCGAATCGAACGACGTGGCTGAACGCCGGTAGCACGAACGGCGAGCCGCGCGTCTATGCACCGAGTGGCACGAAATTGGCCATCAACTGGAAGGCCAGCGAACCCGAAGTTCCCGCCATCGGCGCGAAGCTCGTGCTACCCGATGGCGACCGCGCGATGGTGCTGATGCTGACAGCCGGGCCACCCGATACCGCCTGGCAATTCGTGCCGAAATCGGGCGGCGGTTGGTCCGCGATCTTGCGGCTACCCGAGCCGAAAGACGCGGCGAAATTCGAACTGAATCTGTCCGTGTGGTCGCTGCCGCGCGACGAAGAAAGTTTGTTGAACGCGATCGGTAAGTGAGAGACTCCGAACTACCCGTCCCCCGAGTACGCCCATGAAATTTCCGCTTCGTGCTGCGGTTGCCGTTGTTGTCGCGGCGCTGTTCGCTGCGAGTTATGCGATCGACGATCCGCGTATGCGCTCGCTCGTTGGGGTGCCAACGCTCATCGCCGTGGCGTTCCTGTTTTCGCGGGATATCCGCGCGATCAATCGCCGCGTCGTGATCGCGGGCATCCTCATGCAACTCTCGCTCGCGGTGCTCATTCTGAAGGTCGATCGCGTTCGCGATGGCTTCGAATTCGCGGGCAATGTCATCACGAAAGGCGTCGAGTATAGCAAGGCAGGCAGTTGGATTTTCGGCCCGCTCGCCAGCGATAAAGCGATGGACGGCGCGTTCGGCGCGAAGACCGGCATCCCGTTTCTGATCACACTCACGTGTACCGTCATCTTCGTGGCATCACTGTTCAGCGTACTATATCACTTGCGGATTTTGCAAGCGGTCGTCTGGGTGTTTGCCAAAGCGATGGTCTTGCTGATGGGCAAAAAAGGCGTGAGTGGGGCGGAAAGTCTCTCGGCGGCGGCGAACGTGTTTATGGGTCAAACCGAAGCGCCGCTGATCGTCAAACCGTACGTCGCCAAGATGACACAATCCGAGTTGCTCGCCATTATGATCGGCGGCATGGCAACGATCGCGGGCGGCGTGATGGCGATTTACATCGACATCATGAACAAAGCGGGCATCCCGAATGCCGCCATGTCGATCCTTGCCACGAGCGTGATGGCCGCACCGTGCGGGCTGTACATTTCGAAGATTCTCTATCCCGAAACCGAAGAACCCGAGACGCGCGGCGACGTGACGATTTCCAACGAAAAACCGCACGCGAACGTGATCGATGCCGCTGCCGCGGGGGCGTCGGATGGCATGATGCTCGCGATTAACATCGTCGCGATGCTGATCGCTTTCCTCGCACTGATTGCGCTCGCGAATGCGTGCATCGGATACTTTAATCCGGCGTGGTCGCTGGAAGCGTTCTTCTCGTACGTCTTCGCACCAGTGGCGCACATTCTCGGCGTAGATACTGCCGACGTACCGAAGGTCGCGCAACTTCTCGGCGTGAAGCTCGTCGGCAACGAGTTCCTCGCGTTCGATCAGATGACGCGCCTGTTCAAGCCCGGTACCGAAACGGGCATGTCGACCCGTTCCTACGCAATTGCCACCTACGCGCTGACCGGTTTCGCGAACATCAGTTCGATCGGCATCCAGATCGGCGGCATCGGCGCGATGGCCAAAGAACGTCGCGGCGACCTCGCCCGCCTCGGCTTCCGCGCGCTCCTCGGTGGCTTCCTCGCGACACTCGTTAACGCTGCCGTCGCCGGCGTGTTGATGCCGTAACGATCGTTCCATGTTTCGATACACCGAGCGCGCGCTTCGCTCCGAAGACTCCGCGGCGCGGCTAAACGAAAACCATTCGACCAATACATATAAACCCTGCATAACTGTTGCGGTTTCCTTCCTTCGTTCGAGGTCTTCTCCCCATGGGTTTCCATCAAACGCCGACGCATAAGAATGGAAAAGGCAGTTTCCACCAGATCGGCCTCGTTCGCGGGCAGTTCGGCAACGTGCCCGAAGCGCCGTGGATCCAGTTCGTCAAGGAATCGGGCTTCGATGGCTGGGAAGAAGCCTCGTGGGAACTCGACTTGCGCCGCTGCGATACCGACGAAGGCGCGGCCGCGTTTGCCCGCGAACGGGTGGCGCTCGCACAGGCGCACGGACTCGAAATCTTCACCGTGGCGAGCCATTTGCAGGGGCAAATTCTCGGCGACGAACCGAGCGCCAAGACGCTGAATTTCTGTAGTGGCAAAGGGGCCGCGAAGGCCGCGTACAAAGCGTGGCGTGCTGCGGGTAACAATCCGCCACGAACCGACCCGTACTACGTGCCGCCCGAAGTCGCGACACTCGTTCATGCTGAAGCGAAGAAAGACCTCGAAGCGTGCGTTCGTTATGCCGGTCACCTGAGCAAAATTCAGGGCCGCAAGGTCGCACTCCCCGGCTTCGTCGGCTCGCCCGCCAACTGCTGGAGCCACTGGTTCCTGTTCCCGCCACTGCCTTCCGAAATTGAAGGTTACGCACTCGCCGACGTCCGCGAAGTCGCGCTCGAACTCATCGTCGAACGCTTCGGCCCGATTTGGACATTGTGCAAACAATACGGCGTCACGTTCGACCTCGAATGTCACCCGAGCGAACGCGCGATGGGCGACCTCGAGAGCGCCAGCGATTACATCAACCACATGAACCGTGCGGGTTTTGAAGGCACCGTCGGCTTCAACCTCGACGGGAGCCACCTCGAATGGCAGAACGTCTCGGTGATCCAGTTCATCCGCGAGTTCAAGGATTACATTCACTGCGCCCACGTGAAAGGCGTGCAAGTCGAGCGCGAAAGTTGCCGCGGCGGTCGCTTGGGCGGCCACCGGAGTATGGGCCACTGGACCAACGGCTGGAAGTTCGTCACGGCCGGTACGGATCGCGACGCGAATAGCCTCGAAGAGATTTTCATCGAACTCAACCGCGTCGGTTACGACGGAGCCGTCAGCATCGAGTGGGAAGACAACGACGCGGATCAGATTTCCGGCGCACGGGCTGCACTCGCCAATTGCCGCAAAGCCGACTTGCCACCAAGCGGAATGAGGCACGACGAAATGCTAAAGGGGTAAGCTAGCGAATCTTGGGATGTGGCACCCAGGGAGCACCTGGGTGATTCAAGGGATCGATGGTTTACCCGATGAGTTTGCGGTAGTCGTCCATGAGGTGCGCCATCACTTTGCTCTTGATGCCGCCCCAGACTTTATCGCCGATTTCACCGCTGAATAACCCCGTTGCGACATCGCCGGCGGCCCCTTTCAAATACGTCAGCAGGTTCGCGGCTTCGTTGCCGTCGCCGAGGAACATCAGCTTGTTGCAGTGGGCGAAATCGTTGGCCACCAGGCTCATCATTGGCAACAGTGGCACGGGGTCGGGTGGGTTCACGTAGCGGAAAATCGTATTCGGGAACTCGCGGTTAAAGGCATCCGCCACGGCTTGGTTGCCGACCATCGGCGCGCCGAACGTATAGACCTGATGCACCGAGATAAACTTGCGTTTGAACAGCCACGCGCCTAGCAGTGCGAGTGCCCCGCCGAGGCTGTGCCCTGTCACCCAAACGGGGCGATCTTTCGCTTTCACTTCGGCTTCGAGTTGCGGGTAAAGTTCGTCCCAAATGTCGGTAATCGCGCCGACGAACCCTTGGTGAAACTTCGCCCCGACACCAGCGGCGAGAAACTCCGTGGACAGTTTCCCTTGCGGCACGATCAGCAAGTTCATCGCGTTCGTCAGCAGCCAGTCTTTGAGGCCATCAATGCTCGTCGGCCCTTCGCTGCCGCGAAACGCTACGACGATGTGGTTGTCGTTCGTCGCCAGATACGCCTGTGTATTGTTGACGCTGATGAGCTTCGCCGTCAGCCCGAGTTCGCTCTGAAACGCCTCAATACCGCGCTCAGCCGGCAAGTACGCAAAGTGCGACGCAGCCGCAAACGCCTTTGCGTTCCGCAAGTCGCCACGTTCATCTTCAAACAGCTCAAATGGCATTCCGTCGTCTCCTGGTGTTTTTCGGTCCTGAAGGTACCGCTCACGTAGCCCATGGTTTAACCATGGGAGGTAGCCCCGATCCCATGGTTAAACCATGGGCTGAACGAGCGACCCTTTCAGGGTCGGAAAACTTACACTTCGTCAACTTGCGGTCGGGGACGGCGGCTTTCCAGTCGCGGCCGGTTTGGCCCTTTACGGCGGTGCCGGTCAGGTCGAGTTCCATGAGCGCGATCAGCGGCACGATGTGTTGGCGGAAACCATCGTCGGTGATTTTCGTACCGGCGAGCCGCAACGCTCGCAGTTTCGGCAACGTCGCGATCAGCGCCAGCGACTTGTCGGTGATGGCAGTGCCGTTGAGATCGAGTTCGCGCAAGTTCTGCATATCGCGGAGCCGTTCGACGAGTTCATCAGTCACGTCGGCGTTGGCCCACTGAAGCACGGCGAACGTCTTCTTCGCGTTCAAAATTTCGTACTCGCTCGGCTTCGCCCCCGTCAGCGTCAGGCGCTCTTCGGCCTGGCTGCCTTCGACGGCTTTCACTTCGGTTTTGGCTTTATCGTCGGGCGGAGCGAACTTGTTAATGAGGATCGGCGATGCGGCAATCGCCGTCCCGAGCAATATCACCAGACCCGGCTTGAAGCCGCGCACGATGATCGTTCGCAACACGGGCATGAGCCGAATCAGCAACCAAACCAGCCCCACGACCGCAATCGCCAGCCCCACGACCAGGATGATCGCACCCGTTTGTTCGTTGATTCGGAACATGACCACTCGCAGCAAAAGTACGCGAAACGCCCCATAATCTATTCTGAGATTATGCAACGAGATTGCTAGACTTCCTACAAAGGCGAAAACCTCTTTTCTGGTAGCCGCAGGTCTTTAGCCTGCGTTAGCCACGAGCAATCGCTGAGGGTCGTGGTGAGTCATCGAAACACGACGGTTCGTACGCTCGGAATGTACGTGTTTTGCTTGTGACGTCGCGTCTCGAAGACTCGCCACGACTGGTTTTTTATGGTATTTGCCCCTCCGCAGGCTAAAGTCCTGCGGCTACCAGAATAAGAAAAGAACGGATGCGTTGTACCACCTGAGAAAGGTATCGTTACGCAGTCGCACATCGATCCGCCAGGGTGAATTTCGCGCATCAGCAAAGACTGTAAAGATTCCTTAACCTTCCCACTTGACCTGGCTGATGTTCGCGGTTATCTTCCGCTTAATTGTTGCGACATACCAGATGAGGATTCCACGGACGGTTCCCTAAGGGCAGTGATGCCCGCCTCGGATTCGACGGGATTTCTCTTCGCTTTTCACGCCGATGCCGAGTACCATCGCGAACGAACCTGGAAACGAGACGATAACCGGCCCGCCCGTTTGGGGCACGATGCCCGGTGCGGATTCGCTCGTGGCATGGGCACCGGCGAAAGTGAATCTGACGCTGGAAATCGTCGGCAAACGTGCCGATAGCTATCACGCGATCGAAACGCTGATGGTGGCGATCGACTTGTTCGACACGCTGGAATTTCGCGATGAACCAAGCGGCGAATTGCGGCTGACTTGCGAACCGGCCACGTTGCCGAACGGGCCGGAGAATTTGGTCTGGAAGGCCGCCGAAGCGTTTCGACGCCGCACGGGAACAACGAACGGAGCGACGATTCGGCTAACGAAACGGATCCCGCACGAAGCGGGGCTGGGTGGCGGGTCGAGCGATGCGGCCACGACGCTGCTCGCACTGAACCGACTGTGGCGGCAGAACTTACCGCTTGCGGAACTCGCGACCATCGCCGCCGACGTCGGCTCGGATGTCGCATTCTTCCTGCATGCCCCGGCAGCGATTTGCACGGGTCGCGGCGAGATCGTGACGCCGGTGGCAATGGGTCGAACGCTCGATATAGTCGTCGTGAAGCCGAACGTCGGCCTTTCGACACGTGAGGTTTACCGCCGGGTGACCGTGCCCTTACACCCGCTATGTAGTACAGACGCTTGCCAGGCACTGACGGATGGCGACGTGGCAAAATTAGCGAGCGAATTGCATAACCGGTTGCAAGAACCCGCCTTCGCCGCCGCGCCGTTAGTGGAACGAACATACCGTCGATTGGCCGCCCTCGGGCCACTCGGCTGCCAACTGTCGGGAAGTGGGTCGGCGCTGTTCGCCTTGTGTAAAGATCGAACCGATGCCATTCGGATCGCAGACGCGATGCGCAGAAGCACGCCACCCGATGAGGTTTTGCCGTTTATTGCTGTCACGCGGAGTTGGCCCGCAATTGATTAATTCAGACATCACATCAGAGGAGAACGACGGTGCAAATCACGGAAGTACGCATCAAATTGTGCGAAGAGAATAACGAGCGCCTGCTCGCGTTCTGTTCGGTGACCTTCGACAACGCCTTCGTCGTTCGGGATCTAAAAATCATCGAAGGGACTCGCGGCATGTTCGTGGCGATGCCCAGTCGCAAACTGACGGACCGATGCACGCATTGCGGTTGCAAGAACCACCTGCGTTCGCGTTTCTGCAACAACTGCGGTCGGAAATTGGACGAGGCGCGGGCGACGAAGGAAGTCCCCGATGGCCGCGCGAAATTGCACGCGGACATCGCACACCCGATCCATAGTGGGGCACGCGAACACATTCAGAGCGCGGTCGCCAAGGCGTTCACCGACGAACGCGAACGCTCCAAGCAACCCGGCTACATCTGCCGGTACGACGAGTTCGATTTCGACGACGAAGTGCCCGCGAACTTGCACGAAATGGCCAAGCCACTCGGGTACAAAACCCACGGCCCACACCAACCCGCCAGCCGAGGCAACCACCTCAGCGACAGCGAAACCCCCGCAATCCTCCGCGAGGACAGCTTCGGCACCGGGATTATGTGAGACGAAGGAATGTGCGTGAAATACCGGCGTTTCGGCCGGTATTTTCGTTTGCCATCGGTCTAATATGAAGTTAGGCTGTCAAAACCGATACAATGAAATTTCCAATTGCCCGTGTCCAGAGGACATACTCATGTCAGATCAAACGCGACACTTCGAGCAGTTCGTCGGCAACCTGTCGAACGATCACCGGGAAGAACTACTACGGATACTGCTTCAGCAAATGGATTTCGGGAGTGAGCGAACAAAGCCGGTCGTCGATGTCGATGGCAACATGCTATTCGCAATTTACGCGGCCGGCCCAACCGTGGAATATGGCTCCATTACCGAAGTCGACGACGAACTCCTCGCGGCACTCGGATACAAATCGGCCGACGAACTAGAGAATGCAATTCAGAACGTGCGATAATCGTTTCCAGAACTTGACAGAGTGCAAAATACCGGTAATGATTCACGCAGCACTCACAAGCCGCACAATCCATTTTTCCGGACCTATAGTCAGTGTCTAACTGGCGGGACAACGTCATGCACGTGAATAGCCCACTCGCCATTATAGATCTCGATGACATTGCATTGCGTCTTCAGCATGACCCAGCCAAGTTGCGAGAATTCGAAGTTTGTGAAGATCACATTCGATCGGCGTACGACCGAATTTGTACCCGATTCGGTCGCCCATTTCCTGGAAATGTAAAAGTCACTGACATTCCAATCCCAACTTACCCGGTACGTTATTCCGGATCAAAATTTGTAACATACAATCGAATTATAAGTGAATTCGTTGAAGTAGCCGATCCGAAAAGCCCGACGGGGTCTCGCGTGATTGTCGTCGGTTATGTCTACTTTTAATCCCATGCCGCGTTTTGTCATCCTCGAACACGACTGGCCGACGCTTCACTGGGACTTCCTGCTCGAAGCGGGGGCGTCGTTGCGGTCGTGGCGATTGCGGTCGGTGCCGGTTATTGGCACGATGATTGTGGCCGAGGCGATGCCCGATCATCGATCGATTTACCTCGATTACGAAGGCCCCGTTTCGGGTGGGCGTGGCACGGTCAAGCGCTGGGATGGCGGCACGTTCGAGTGGATCCACGATCGCGAAAATCACCTCGAAATTCAGCTTCATGGCCACATTCTGAGCGGTCGCGTCTCACTCTGCTACGACGGTGTTTGGAACTGCGAGTTCTAAAAGACTTGTGCTGCGGCGCGTAAAACATATCAAAACCACGCCTCCCCCTTTCCTGTTCGTATGGAGTACCCGAAAATGTTTCGCCGAATTCTCCTTGTGATGGCACTCGTCATGATTGCAACCCCCGCCGATGCCGCTGAGAAAACGGGCTTCCTCGAGAAGACCTTCAAGAACGCCGACGGTAGCGAGTCGCCGTACATCGTATTCGTGCCGGCCGATTACGATGGCACGAAGGAACTGCCCGTGATTTTGTTCTTGCATGGTGCGGGCGAAACGAAGGGCGGCTCGAAAATGCCTGTCGATCAGGGTATCGGGACGCACATTAAAAAGGTCGCAAAGACGTTCCCATTCCTGACGATCATCCCCCAAGCGGAAGACCTCAAAACGCAGGTGATCAAGCGTTGGCACGCCGGCTCGCCCGATGCGGACCGCGCGCTCAAAATGCTCGAAGCAACGATGAAGGAATACAAGTCCGATGCGAAGCGCGTCTATTTAACGGGCCTGTCGATGGGCGGGTTCGGCACGTGGAGCCTGGCGGCCGCGCACCCCGAAAAGTGGGCCGCGATCGTCCCGATCTGCGGTGGCGGCAACCTCAAAGATGCCGAGAAGATCAAGGATTTGCCCACGTGGTGCTTCCACGGCGACAAAGACACCGCCGTGAAGGTCGAACTTTCGCGAACGATGATCGATGCGATCACGAAATCGGGCGGCAAGCCGAAGTACACCGAATACCCCGGCGTCGGCCACAACAGCTGGGACGAAGCCTACGCCACCGAAGAACTCTACACCTGGATGCTCAGCCACAAGTCGAAGTAACTGAAACGGCCCTACAATACACGCCGTGGGGCTACACTTTTCACCAACGATAACAGGAGATTGCACACATGACACCTGCCAAGAAACCGAACCGTCGTGGGTTCCTCAAAACGGGGGCGGTCGCGGGCGGCGCGCTCACCCTGACCGCGCAAAGTTACGCCAAGGCGGCGGGCGCGAACGGCAAAATCAACGTCGGGTTCGTCGGCGTCGGCGGACGCTGCCAACAGCACCTCGACATTCTGATGCTCATGAAGAAACTCGGCAAAAACGCCGAGCCATACGCGGTTTGCGACGTGTGGGATGGCGATCAAACCAAGGGTGCGGGCAAGGGCCAGGGGTTGTTCCCGTCGGCGAAGCGTTGCGGCATTCCCGAAGGCGATAAGACCCGCGTCGCCCGCGATTACCGTGCCTTGCTCGACAACAAAGACATCGACGTGATCGCCGTGGCTTCGCCCGACCACTGGCACGCGAAACAAGCCTGCGACGCGATGGAAGCCGGCAAGCACGTTTATTGCGAAAAGCCGATGACGCGGACGATCGACGAAGCGCAAGCCGTCGTCGACACCTGGAAGAAAACCGGAATGGTCATGAGCGTCGGCGTGCAAAGCATGGCCGACCCGACCTGGCTGAAGGCGAACGAACTCATCCGTAACGGTCGCATTGGCCACGTCGTGCAGGCGCAAACGCGATATTACCGCAACTCGAACGTCGGCCAGTGGCGATATTATTCGCTCACGAAATCGATGAACCCGAAGACGATCGACTGGGATACGTTCCTCGGCCACAAGTCCGAATTCCTCGGTCGACCGATCGGCCCGAAGCCCGAAGACGTGCCGTTCGATCGCTCGGTTTACGCGCAATGGCGCTGCTACTGGCCGTTCGGTGGTGGCATGTTCACCGACCTCTTCGTGCATCAAGTGACGCACCTGATCACGGCGATGGGCGTGCGTTACCCGCGGCGCGTCGTCGGCGGCGGCGGCATCTACTTCGAGTACGACACCCGCGATGTGCCCGATGTGGCGATGGTGTGTGCGGACTACAACGAAGGCTGCCAGATGTTCGTCACCGCGTCGATGGTGAACGATTACCCGATCGACGAGTGTATCCGCGGTAAGACCGGTACGATTAAGTTCATCCCGAAGAGCGGCGACCTGATGGCGGGCTTCGAGATTTACGAACAGAAGCCCGGCCAAGCGCGCGGCCCCGGCGATGCGGGCAAAGACAAAGGCGAGTTCGTCGAAGGCGGATTCGTGGTGCCCGCCGGCACGGAGAAGGAAAACGTCAACGTGCATCTGACGTACGCACTGTGGGAGAACTTCCTGAAGCACGTCGAAGCGAAGAACCAAGGCACGCTCCGCACACCGGAACTCGGCGCGGCCGCGTTCAGCACCGTTAACATGGGCGTGCTCAGCTACCGTTCGGACAAGGCCCTGTACTGGGATGCCGAACAACGCAAGCCGATCGACGGCAACGGCACGTGGGCCGCGAACTGGGAGAAACGCAGCAAGGAACGCGGCAAGCCGAACAACATCATCGGCTGGCAAGCGGGCGACAAGGGCAACGCCTTCGACTTCGACGCTGACGCGAAGGCCAAGGAAGCCAAAGAGTTCATGAAACTCGCCGGCCCATGGATCAACGGGAAAGACCCCGCCGGGGAGTAAGCGGGAATAGTGTGGCCAAGGGTAATCCGCGGCCACACTATTTCGAAGAAGCAACAGCCACTCGTTTAGCCATAACAATGTAAAGTTTGCCCGCTTCTTGAAGGTCTGGTACTGGACTTGTCGTGATCGGCGCGAAACCATTTTCGTTATACAGTGCAATCGCTTTCTCACTCGTCGTATACACATCTAAAAAAAGCACGTCGTGACACGAACCAGGGCGGTAGGCGAGTAGCGCCGCCTCGTCAATGAGATGACTAACGATCGTCGTGCCATAACCCAGACTTTTGATCGACGGATTCACGGCCAATAGCGGGATGTATGGGTGAGATTTGCCCGAGGTGTACGATGCATAATCTTCGCAGACATCGAGCGTGCCGAACCCGACGACTTGATGTTGCGGGTCTTGGTAAATCCAAATCCGGCAATTCCCCAGCAATGCCCGCTGAGGAATATCACCTTTCAACAGACGCGAAACAAACGGGTCTGCGAACGGCTAACCTGATAGCGCCTGAAACTCAGGACTTTGAATGCGAATCAAGATCGGTGTCAACGGGATCGGGATGCGCTCGGTCATACTCCGCCTTGCATAGGAATGACGACGGAGGGGGTGACGTCAATTTTTGCTCAGCTTTTTGTACTGCATCTGCTGGCGTAGGTCCGCTGGCTGCCAATCTGCGAGAAGTGGCGGCAGCGACTCGATTCGACATATGGCTTCCGCAGCGGCGTCAGGTTCCAATACTAAACCTTGGCGAGCCGACGGACCCACTGCGAGTGCCGGGGTTACCCAACCGCTCATGAGCACGTACAAATCCCGAAGTGCAAATCCGAGAATGGCCACACCTGGAAGTTCGTAACACGGCGTCTGGGCTTGTCGACCAAACTCAAAAGTCTCGAGCGTTCTCGAATACAACTTTGTCCCATTCGTTCGAAAAACCTGCTCGACTTCGGGGTCAAACGCCAGCCGACCCGCAAAGACTTCGCGGCCCCAACTGCGTACATTTTCGCGGAACTCACAACAAAGCGATGCATAGTGTCGCATGGAGTCGTCCAAGCTGGCGCACTCCATGCCCTCACCGTTGTCGCACCGATCCATTCGGGTGCCTAGGTCGGCAGCGAAGCCACGGATTTCCGCAAGATCAAATGTTGTCATCGCAGCCTCCACGTCACGTTCGTAACGAATCTATCCACAATTGTACCGCATTTTCATATTCCGTAACACTACAATACGCTATGCTCCGCGCCGATGTTCTCAACCGTCCTGAATTCACCTTGGAGGGGAACTGATGAGCGCGATACCGAAACGCAAGCTGACGGCGGCTGAGTATCTGGAGATCGAGCGGATTGCCGAGTTCCGGAGCGAGTTTTTCGATGGCGAAATGTTCGCGATGGCGGGTGCCACTCGCGCGCACAATGCTGTAAAAGAAAATCTGATTCTGGAAATCGGAATGCGGATGAAGGGCGGACCGTGTCAGTCGTTTTCGAGCGATCAACGGGTGCGAATCGACCTGACGGGACTCTACACGTATCCCGACATCGTGATCGTCTGCGGCGAACCGGAATATTCGGTACACGATAGCAATTCGCTCATCAATCCGCGAATCATCATCGAAGTGCTTTCGCCCTCAACGCAGGAATATGACCGCACGACGAAGTTCCGGAACTACATGCAGTTGCCTTCTTTGCAGGAATACATTCTCGCATCGCAGAACGAACCGCTGATCTCACGCTATGTGCGACAACCGGACGGCATCTGGGGATTGCGGATGTTTCACTCGCTCTCCGAGACGTTTTCGCTCGCAACGATTCCTGCCGAGATTCCGATGGCGGACCTGTATCGTAATGTGACATTCCCGCTAACCGAGACCGTACGCGATTTCACTCCGGAGGGGAACGGATGAGCGCGATACCGAAACGCAAGCTGACGGCGGCTGAGTACCTCGAAATCGAGCGGACCGCCGAGTTCCGGAGCGAGTTTTTCGATGGCGAAATGTTCGCGATGGCGGGTGCCAGTTACCAGCACAACATCGTCAAGGATAGTCTCGTATTCGAGTTACGGCTTCGCTTGTTGGGTAGTTCGTGTCGAACCTCTTCGAGCGATCAGCGGGTACGGATCGATGCGTCCGGTTTGTACGTGTATCCGGACATCGTCATCGTCTGTGGCGAACCCGAATTCGCGCCGCAAGACCCACTCTCGCTCGTCAATCCGCGAATCATCATCGAAGTCCTTTCGGCATCCACGCAAGAATACGACCGCACGACGAAGTTTCGCCAATACATGACAATACTTTCACTGCAAGAGTACATTCTTGTTTCGCAGGACGAACCATTGATCTCGCGATATGTGCGACAACCGGACGGCATCTGGGGTTTGCGAATGTTTCATTCGCTCGCCGAGACATTTTCGCTCGCAACGATTCCTGCCGAAATCCCGATGGCGGATGTCTATCGCGATGTGACATTCCTGCCAACCGAAACCGCACGTGAGCTTCCATGACGGGTCTCGATGTTCTCCACAAACAAGGCTTCGCGCTGCTTCAGAACAAGCGTATTGGCCTCGTGACGCACCCGGCGGCGCTTTCGAGCGAACGGCGTTCGGCCGCGGAGTGGTTCGCGAAACACACGAATCTCGTTGTGCTGTTCGGCCCCGAACACGGTTTCACGGGCGAAGCGCAAGACCTGATCCCCGTGACGGGCAACGACGTTTACTCACTGTACGGCGAGACGTTCGAAAGTTTGAAGCCGACACGCGCAATGTTGAAGGATCTCGATGTTCTCGTTATCGATATGCAAGATGTCGGTAGCCGATACTATACGTTTCAAGCAACCATGAAATATTGCATGGAAGCCGCCGCTGACATCGGGCTGGCAGTCGTCGTGCTCGATCGCGGGAATCCAATCGGGCGGGCGGTCGAAGGGCCGACGATCCAACCCGGGTTCGCGAGTTTCGTCGGCCCTCACCCGATTGCGACGCGGCACGGGATGACGATGGGCGAACTCGCGTTGCTGTACCGCGCCGAGTGCGTGCCGCAACTCGAGCTACACGTCGTCCAGTACGAAGCCGAAAACAACTGGATCGTGCCGCCGTCGCCGAACATGCCCGCGCGAACGACGGCGCTCGTTTACCCCGGAATGTGCCTCATCGAAGGGACGAACCTCAGCGAGGGCCGTGGCACCACTCGGCCGTTCGAGTACATCGGTTTCCCCGGAGTGAACCCGCAACAGATCGCCGAACGCTTGCGAAACGATGGTCTTCCTGGCGTCGATTTTTTACCGGTCGCGTTTCGGCCGACGTTCCAGAAACATGCGGGGCAAAGTTGCTGCGGCGTGTTCGTTTCGCCCACGAGTGATGCGTTCCGACCCGTTCGCAGCGGACTTGCGGTGCTCATCGCCTTTCGCGACATTCTCGGCGAACGATTTCAGTGGCGAACCGAACGCTACGAATTCGTCGACACGATCCCCGCAATCGACTTGCTGTTCGGCAGCGACCGCGAACGCACGATGATCGACGCCGGCGCACGTTGGCACGAAATCGCGCAGCTGTGGGAACCCGAAGAAGCCGCATTCCGCGAACGACGGCAACCCTTTTTGCTCTACCCGGTGTAGCGAAATTCCGAACCCCGGCGACGCCGTTCGTATCTTCACTGATATTCGATATCCTGCACCGGAAAGTTTGCCGTCATCATGAGCATTCGCACTCGCTTCGCGCCGTCACCGACCGGTTACTTGCACATCGGTGGGGTCCGCACGGCCCTGTTTAATTGGCTGCTCGCCAAACGACATGCGGGGCAGTTTATCTTGCGGATCGACGACACCGACGATGCCCGCAACTGCGCCGAAGCGGTCAAGCCGATCATCAATGGTTTCGCGTGGCTCGGCATGAGTTGGGACGAAGGCCCGTTGGCGGCGGCGGACGGCACCAGCTTCGGCCCGCACGCGCCGTACTACCAGGGCCAGAGGAACGACAAGTACGAAGCCGCCGCGATGAAACTCCTCGCCGAAGGCAAAGCCTACCCCGACTACACGACCTCCGCGCAGATGGATGCGGCTCAGAAACAAGCCCAACTCGCACGCACCGCGTACGATCATCGCGGCACCAATCGCGACGTGCCAGCCGACGAAAACGTGCGGCAATATCACGCGAAGAAAGCCCCGCTCCTGCTGAAAGTCACGCCGGGGCAGACGGTGAAATTCACCGATGCCGTGAAGGGCAAACAGGAAATCAGCACCGATACGATTCGCGATCCGATGCTGTTACGCGGGCCGAGCGAGAGCGGCCTGTGCCGGGCGTTGTATAACTTCGCCACCGTGGTCGACGAGATCGATTTCGGCATCACGCACGTCGTCCGCGCCATCGAACACTTGTCGAACACCCCACCGCAAATCCTGATGTTCGAGGGACTCGGGGCCACGGTGCCGACATTCGCGCACATCCCGCAGGTGTATTACAACGGCGAGAAAATGAGCAAGCGGAAGACGCCACTGCTGACCGCCGACGACATCGCAAAGTTCAAGGCATGCGGCTGGACCGACGACGAAATTAAAGGCCGCGACGACCTCAACATCATCGCTGTCGCGTACTACCAAGAGATCGGCTACCTGCCCGAAGCGCTGATCAATTACCTGTGTCGGCTCGGTTGGTCGATGGATGGCGAAAGCGAGTTTATTCCGCTCGACAAACTGATCGCGAACTTCAGCCTGGAGCGCGTGACCGATGCGCCGGGTAACTACGACGCGAAGAAATTATTCTGGCTGCAAGGCGAGTATATGAAGCTCGTGCCGACGCCGGAGAAACTCACGCGCTGCCTGCCGTTCTTGCGTAAAGCGAAGCTCGTCGGCGAGACGCTCGACGATGCGACCCGCGAGAAGTTGTTGAAAGTGATCGAGGCAGCGGGCGACCGAATCAAACTGTTTAGCGATGTGCTGGCGTTCGCGGTGCCGATTTTGAAAGACGAAATCGACTACGATGCGAAATCGCTCGAGAAGGCTTTCAAAGACCCGAATGCGAAAGCGTTACTCGTCGAGTTCGCGGAAGCCTTGAAGGTGTGCGAGCCATTCGATGCTGTTAGCACGGAGAAGGCGCTCCATGAATTCACGGCCGCAAAGAGCATCAAGCCGAACGCGATCGTCACGCCAGTGCGCGTGGCCATCACAGGCGTCAGCATCGGCTTCGGCCTGTTCGACACGATGGCGATCCTTGGAAAAGCCACCGTACTGAAACGCATCGGAGCGACGTTGGCGCGTTGATTGGCAATCAATCCAGCGACAGCGTTTCGCCGCCGTTGCGGGTACCGGCGGCACGCCAAGCGGCCACGGAAATCGTCGATGAGACGGTTCGCACCGAGCCATCCATCAGCAGGGCATTCACAACGCCACCGCTGTGATAGCTGCGGCTTGTGATGGCCGCATAACTCGGCTTGCTAGCCGAGGAACCTTCGACTTGCGTAAGCAAATCGATGTCCACGTTCGTGCCGCTCGCGTTGAAAATCACCTTGGTGTTCGGCGGGAACACGAAGCTAAATCCGGACTGGTGGCATGGCGAATCGGTCCACTCGGTGTGGCCGACTTCGCCGCGATACGACCCGGTTGCCGCCATCGACAGCACTGCGGCGACATCGACGGGATACGCGGCCCCTAGCGCGGCAGGCGTGCTCGAATTCCGCACGTACGGCTGGTAGGCTTTCACTTCCGCGAAGCCAACTGTGTTGCTGAGGCCATCGGTGAAGTCGGCCGTACGGCTCGAGCGATTGACGATAATCGCACCATCGCCGCCTTGACCGGAGGTGGGGTTCCAAATGAACCACGTGCCGTAGTTCGCCGCGTAGTTTTGTGGGTAGGTAATTTTGCCGCCACCTTGATCGCGCGGGACATCGCGAATTTCACTCGGGCAAATGTAGATCGCGATCCGCTGCCCGATCACGTTCAGTTGCGTGGCCGGCGTTGCGTTCAAGTCGATTTGCGCATAGAGGTTGCCTTGCTCGATGAACGGCAACAACCGCGCCTGCACCGAGTACACATCGTTCGCGGTGGCATTGACGGGATAAGTACCCGCCGACGGGAACTGTTGCGCCACGCTCTCGTAGTTATGTAGCGCCAAGCCGATCTGCTTGAGGTTGTTCGTACATTTGATCCGCGCCGCCGCCTCGCGAACCTTCTGCACCGCAGGTAACAGTAGCCCGATGAGAATCGCAATAATCGCGATCACAACCAGTAGCTCGATGAGCGTAAAACCAGAACGACGCATACGCATAATGCACCTCGTGAACGAAGTGTACGAACAAACGCAACTCGTTGATAGCGTAACGCGCAGGGAAATTGTTGCGAGTGAAATAACGCAAAATGCGCGGGAAAGTGTGCGGGTTGTATCGCTTTGCCGGGAAGCTCGCCAGGTTACGACAAAACCGAGGGTACGACGTTTTCGTCGTACCCTCGGTTTGGCCTAAACGGCCACCGCTTCGCGGGCCAGCGCTTCTTCGGCTTGAAGTTCATCAATCAGTGGCCAGAGTTCATCGACGCCATCGTAGAAGAGGTTGCCGATCAGCACATCGGTAATCAGGCCCTTTTTATCGGGGTGACGGCGGACCAATTTGCCGAAGTTCAGGCCGTCGTAGAAGGCACACACGAGCTTCTTCATGCGGTCCATTCCGCGAACGTACTCCGGCTCCCAACTTCGCAGGCGGGCCTCGCTCGGGTCGTTTGCGGCCAGCGCATCGCCCACCGAATCGGCCGCCATCGAAGCCGACGTGAGTGCGAGTAACACGCCCGATGAATACAGCGGATCGAGGAACCCGAAGGCGTCGCCGACGAGAACCCAGCCATCGCCCGCTGCCTTCGTGGCACGATACGTGTACTCTTTCTGAACGCGGTACGTGTCGCAACGGGTTGCATTTTCGAGCCGCGAATGCAGACCGGGGCAGAGTGCGACTTCTTCGTTGTAAATCGATTCGAGGTCTTTCGATTCGCGGTTCTGCAACAGGTAATCGTGGTTCGCCACCACGCCGACGCTGATGACATCGTCGTGTAGTGGGATGTACCAGAACCAGCCCTTTTTACCCTTGGTTTGCAGCACGATCGTCGCGCCTTCGTCTTTGCCAATGTCGCGATACGCACCTTTCCAGTACGTCCAAACGGCGGCCTTCTTCAGTTGCGGATCCCACTGCCGCAACCCGAGCCGATCGAGAATCAGCGACGATTGCCCACTCGCGTCGATCACGACTTTCGAACGCACGATCTGTTCGGGTTGATCTTCGACTTTCACTCGCACGCCGACGGCGCGGGTGCCATCGAACACAACCTCTTGCACTCGCGAACCTTCGTGAACTTCGACGCCGTGTTCGCGGGCGTTGTTCAACAACATGTTGTCGAATTCGCTACGGCGAACTTGCCACGTCTGGCTACGTTCGTGCGGGTCGTGTTCGGCAAAATAGAACGGCTCCGACAATCGACCGCGTTCGGAAACGAATTGCACGCTGTACTTCTCGATGAAGTGGCTGCCCTTCATTTTGTCGAGCATGTTCAACCGCTTCAGCACAGGGTAGGTATGCGGAATCAGCGATTCGCCGATGTGGAAACGCGGGAAGTGTTCGCGCTCGAACAGCTTGACCGTGTGCCCCTTTTGGGCGAGTAGCGTCGCAACGGCACTGCCCGAAGGCCCGCCGCCAATGACGATAACATCGACCGACTTTTCCGGATTCGCACTCATCGTTCTGCCTCCAAGGGATGGTGAAGATTGAGACAGGATTAGCAGGATGAAACAGGAATGAAAAACCAAGATTTCACTCGGGTATCCATCTCGTTAATCCTGAAAATCCTGTCTGTCATTTCCAAGTGGTGGTGAAGATTGAGATAGGATTAGCAGGATGAAACAGTAATGAAAAACCAAGATTTCACTCGGGTATCCATCTCGTTAATCCTGAAAATCCTGTCTGTCATTTCCAGGGACTGCCATCGGGTTCGTGTGGCGCTCGTGCGCGTTTGAGTAATGCCGTCAGCGACTTCAACTCTGACTCCGTCAGGTGGCCGAGTTGCCGTTCGTGGCACTCGGCTAGCGGTTCCGCAATCCGGTCGAGCATCGCCAAGCCCGGATCGGTGATTCCCACCCACACCGTACGCCGATCCGTCTCAGATCGCGTTCGTGAAATCCAGCCACGGGCTTCGAGTTTGTCCAGCATCCGCGTAATGTCCGGCGAGCGAGAAACGAGGCGGGCAATCACACTGAGCGTCGGCACGAATTCGGGGTACGACGATTTGAGCAACCGCAACAGGTTATACTGTTGCGCGGTCAAATCCCAGTCCGCGAACAACTCATCTTCGAACGCCCGCAATCGGTCGTACGTTCGCCACATGGCCAAGTACGCCTCTTGCTCCGGTGAGTCGAAGTGTCGCGCCGTCGTTGATTTCGCAATAACATCAGCCATGACGTAACTATACCTGTCCTAACGATAGTTGTCCAGACAATTATCGCAGAAAAATTGTCGAAGCGAGTTACCCGACGCCCAAAACCGCCGTTGTGCTGTTCGAGGCGGTTGCTATAGTCGCCGGGATTCGAAGTCGGCTGCACAACCCGCACAGCTTTCGGCGGGGTGCGATTCGCAACACGAAACTGGATTGCCACGCACGGTTTGCACAGCGTAGGATGGAACGAGGCCCGTGTGACGCAATACGACATCGCCGCGCCGACCCGCATCTGTGCCGCTACCGGCAAGGAACTCAAGCCCGGCGACGTGTTCTTTGCCGTGCTTCTCGAAGTGGCGGGGAAGTTCGTGCGGAAAGACTTCGCGGTCGGTTCGCAAGTGCAAGAACCGGGCGCGATTGCGAGTTGGACGGGCAAGATACCGGCGAACGACAAGCCGCACAAACCGGTGTTCAACGATGAACTCCTGGTCGAGTGGTTCGACCATCTCGCACGGTCCGAAGATGCAAACCGCCTGAACATTCGCTATGTGGTGGCGCTGTTACTGATGCGGCGGAAGCGGTTGAAGTTCGAAGATTTGAAGCGATCGAAAGACGGCGACACGATGGTTTTGCGCGATGCCCGGACCGGCACGCGGCACGAGATCGCCGACCCGCGGTTGACCGAAACCGAGATTGCCGCCGTGCAAGATGAAGTATTTCAGGCGTTGGGTTGGCAGTAAGCCGCGCACTCTACTTTGGGGCCGTCCATGCGAGCCAGTTACCGAACCGCTGCCCTCTTCGCTTGCTTGCTCGCGCTCTCCGGCGGGTGCAAATGGATGGACAAAAAGGAACTCGCGGTTCTCCCGAAGCCGACCGGCCGCATGGAAGAACGCCAACCGCAGCAGTTCGTGAATTACCTGAATAATCAAGCCAGTTACCTGCAATCGATCAGCTACGAAGACGTACGAGCCACCGCGTTCGAAGCGGGCAAGGAACTCGGCAACCTCAACGACAGTACGCTTTACAGTGCCCGTCCGCGTAACGTTCGCCTCATCGGTGGCCACACTATTGCGGGCACGATGATCGATCTCGGCTCGAACGACCGCGAGTTCTGGATGTACGCCAAACCGCTCGGCCGCGATAACTACTTTTTCTGTTCGCACGACACCTTCGCCCGCGGCGACGTGAAGTTCCCGTTCCCGTTCGACACCGACTGGATCATGCAAGCCATCGGCATGGCGGACTACGACGTAAACGGTCAGTACGAAGTGAAAATGAACGAACAACAACGGGTGTATGCTCTGACGCAACGTACCGTCACGCGGTCCGGTATGCCGATTATTAAGGTGACGTACTTCAACGAAAACTCCGACGATAGTCGCAGACCCGCCGTGCGTAAGCACATGATTCTCGATGGCAACGACACGACGAAAGTAATCGCGACCGCAGAGATTACCGCCGTGAAAAAGATCAGCGTGAACGCGAAGCCCGGCGAATCGGCGTCAATCCAGATACCGACAGAAGTCTCGCTCGAATGGCCACAACAGCAGTTCCGCATGACGATGAAGCTAAGCAAAGAGCGAGTCAACGAAGACCTCACCGACCGCATGTCCGCTCTGTTCAACCGCCCACAAATCCGCGGCACGAACCCGATCGACCTCGCGAAGTATCAAGTCGTGGTGCCAAGCAGCTACCGCGGGCAATCGCCAGAGAAGCGCAAATCGAACTGGACGCACAACCAGGAGTGAGAGCCACGGAACTGTTTGCTGCGCACCTACCAAAAATCAGTACTACAGTTAAAATGTATAAGCAAAGGTTGTTTTGAAATTGGGAGTCGAACAAGGCGCACACAATGGACCGACAACAAATACTACTGGCAAAGTCGTTAAGTGCAGCGGAAATCCCGCTAACTGTCAATTCATTCGCGGACCGGCTAATCCTTCAGAAAGCGGCATATCTCCTCCAAAATGCTGGTATCAACCTGGGCTACCGGTTCCGTTGGTACCTGCGCGGGCCATATTCTCCGGAAATGACTGCGGGGGCATTTGCTATCGTTCAAGGAGGCGAGACTGCCAGAAAAGAATTGGATGAGTGGAAGTTAGATACGGCGTCAATGAATCGGGTCGAGGTCATCAAACCACTTTTATTGCGAGATAAAGAATCCAAATCCGATCAGGCGCGTCGGTTGGAATTATTGGCATCCATCCTCTTTTTATTCAAGACGGATCAAGCCAAGTCGAATGATCCGGAAGGAACGTCAAAGATTCTTGAGAAGAATGATAAAATTTTCAGTTCCGATCAAGTTACTTCGGCTGTCAAGGATTTAAGATCGTATGGGCT